>JAGWVO010000432.1 GCA_018970845.1 Planctomycetota bacterium | reverse complement strand
GGCCTCGCGCATGACGAACCTCAACCGCACATCTTTGCCGGCGAGCGAACCAACCTTGCCACTTTTCCATACGACAGGCATCTCGATCGAATCACCCACCCCGGCAACGCAATCCGCCAGCGCGAACCCCGGCAAGGCCCGGCCATCGGGCGACTGGATTTCAACGGCCACGCTGCCGCCGGCGCTGGTCGCGGTGTTCAGCGTGAGGGTGTCGCCCTTGAAGCGCAGCGGCCTGGTGACCATTTCGCCCGAATCAGCGCCGGCCCGCACCGAGGCGAATCCGTCGGTCCGCAGCGCGAAACGCCTGAAGGGCGTCGTGTAAATCCACATTTCCCCAGGCGGACCCGGCACCACATTGAGCGCGGCATAGTTCGAGCGGTTGCCCCAGCGGGCCGGGTCGAGTCCCGGTCGGATGAAGGCGCCGCGGAAAGTGCGGTCGTAGGGGGCGTTTCCCCTCGCTGTCATGAACAGGATGTCGGTGCTCTGCCCGCGGGCGGGATGAAATCGCGTCGGCATCGCGATGTAAACATGGGGCGCGCGGAAATAGGGATGCGTGAGGGTGGTGTAGATGTGCTCGCCCGGGAAGTTTGGGTTGAGGGGAACCGGATCGGTCCAGTGGATGAAATCGTCGGAGGTGGCCCTGGATACCGACCTCAAGCCGTCGAGCCGCCACTGGGTGGCCGTGCTCACCCCGGAGGTGAAGGTGCGGATGTAGGCGACATACTTTCCCTCGGATTCCGACCAGAACGACACATTCTGCGAATCGAACGCCCCCTTGGTGATGACGGGCTTGTCAGCCAAGCGCCGCCAGCGGATTCCGTCAGCCGAGGCGAAGGCGATGAGGCCCCCGCCGGGGTTCCGCAAGATGACGCCGCCGAGCGCCTTGTACCTTTCGCCGGCCGGCACACCCGGACGGGTGTCGATGAAAGGACAAAAGTTGTGGCAAACTCCCTTCTCGTGCAGGATGATGTTGTTGTTTTTGCTGCCGTCCAATTCCACCAACCCCAGGTTCGGCTTGCGCCAGCGGATGCCGTCGTCGCTTTCGCAGTAACGCGTGACCTCCGACGCGTCGCCGTCGAACTTGGCCCCGCGGCTGTCGCGCGTGTAGAGCCTGTAAAGGTTTCCGTCCTTGATGATGGTTCCATATTCCATGTTGTCGGCGGGTGACTCCATGGCCGGGGCGAGGCGGGGTTCATGCAACTGCAGCCAGGCGCCATCGAGTTTCGAGATGAGCCACGGATCCACGAACGGCTCCAGCCTTGAGCCGATGTCGCGAACGGATCCGTCATCCTTGGCAAGCGCATGGGATGGAGGGCGGGTGATGTCGGCGGGCTGGTGGCAGGCCAGCATGGCGGCCAGGCATAGGGTACTTGTCATGGGAGGTGCCTGCGAAGGTTCGGCCTCGGCCTTGGTTCAAGATCGGAATCGGTTCGTGTCCGCGTCAGTGATCAGTTCACTCGCCGCCGGCGGCCCGTCGCGCGGGCAGGCGATATTCAAGCGGCGGTTTTTGCTCCTTGTCCAGCAGGGGCTTATAGCCGTCCTCGCCTAGCTTCTTCTTGAACTCGGCCTTGGCGTTTTGGATGGCCTCGGGATTTGTCATCAGGTCGAAGGCGGAAGCCGCCAGCGTTTCCGCGGCCAGCAGCATGCCTTTTTTGCCCATCGTGGTGCCGCCGCAGGCGACGGCTTGCCATGAGTGCCCCGGAGTGCCAGGCGCCCAGCAGGCGGCGCTGAAGCCGGCCGTGGGCACCACCCAGGAGACATCACCCACATCGGTGGATCCCATCGTGGTGCCGCCATAGGTTTCATGCACCGTGGCGATGTCATCGAGAGGTGGCAGCTTTCCCGGGATCGTTTCCCTCAGCTTGAGGGCGAAGCGGGTTTCCTCGTCGTCGTAGCGGAGCTTGTTGAGCTTCTTCATGTTGGCTTGGATCACCGCCGAGAGCGACGGGTTGGGCAGCAGTTCGAGCGTGCCTCCCAAATTCACGACCTCGAGTTTGGTTTCGGTGGCCAGCGCTCCCGCCTGGGCGCACTTGAGCAGCCGGGGGTAAAGCTCGCGGACCACCTCCGACTTGGGATGGCGCACATAGAAGAAACCTTCCGCGAACTCCGGGACCACATTGGCGGCTCCACCACCGGAAAGGATGGTGTGGTGCAGCCGGGTTCCGGTGGGAGTGTGTTCACGCATGAGTTCCACGGCGTGGATGGCCAGGAGAAGCCCGTCGAGCGCGGATCGGCCCCGCTCGGGCGAACCCGCGGCGTGCGCCGCCGTGCCATGGAACCGGAAGCGAACCGCGATGCGCGCCAGGCATGACGGGTCGCCCACGCTGTTGCGGCTGCCTGGATGCCAGTGCAACGCCACATCGACATCGGAAAACAGGCCCGCCCTCACCATGAACGCCTTGGCCGCCCCGCCTTCCTCGGCAGGGCAACCGTAGTAGCGCACCGTGCCCTTGGCGCGCCCGGCCTTGATCTCCCCGGCCAGCGCCATCGCCGCGGCCATCGACCCCACCCCGAAGAGGTGGTGCCCGCACGCCTGTCCGTAGCCGTTGCCTTGCTTGCGGGGCTGGCGAACCGGCAGCGCCTCCTGCGACAGTTCGGGAAGCGCGTCGTATTCCCCCAGGATGGCCACCAGCGGCTTGCCTTCCCCGAAGGTGGCGGTGAATGCCGTGGGGATCCCGGCCACCCCCCGGCTCACCTTGAACCCGGCCTTCTCAAGCCTGTCGGCGATCAGCTTCGACGACCTTGTTTCCAGATAACCCGGCTCGGCATATTCCCAGATGCTTTTGGCCATCTCCCACGACTCGTCGGCCAATCCGGCCACCGACTTGGCGATATCATCCTTTCCCGCCCACGCGGGCAGGGCCGTGGCCATCATCAGCGCGGCCGCGAGGCTTTTCTGGAGCATGGTCGTCGTCCCCCCCTTGTTTTTAGACATGCAGCTCGGCCTTCTGGCCCAGCATGTTCCGGTAAGGCTCGAGCGCCGGTTCCACAACCTCGGCCAGGTACTCATCCACCTGTTCGGGGGCCCGGCCGGCGAAATTCCCCGCCGCGACCACCGCGTCGATGTCCACCCTGGCCATGAACGGATCGGCCTTGAGCCTGTCGAGCAGGTCGTTTCCCGCGGCGCCCTCCTTGAGCGCCAGCGTGGTGGAGTGCGAATGCTTCCGGATCACCTC
>JAGWVO010000019.1 GCA_018970845.1 Planctomycetota bacterium | reverse complement strand
CCGTCGGCTTCGCCTCCCTCGGTGTCGGCCTGTCCTGACAGGCCATCCACGAGCATCTTGCCGAACAATCCCTGCCCGGGAAGGTTCAGGGAGGGTGACAGGCCGTTGGTGGCCAGGAAAACGACATGGCCCGGGGAGGCACCGTGGTCGTCCGTGCCGTCATCACCGAGGAACTCGCGGTAGGGCGCCTGTCCCAGGGAAGGCTCGGCGATTCCCTTGGCCGTGGTGGTGTAGCCCTTGAAGTTGACATCCAGGAACACGGCGAAGCGGTCGGACTTGAGGTTCTTGAGGGCGTCGGTGATTTCCGATTCCGTCAGCGCGTTCTTGTCTCGGCCGGCGAAGGTTGAGTCCGAGAGGAAGTAGCATCGCCTGTCGCCGGAGTCCCCCAGAGGGCCGCCCTGGCAGAACATCGCCAGAAGCACGGTGTCGCCGGGCTTGGCCTGCTCGGCCAGCCACTGGAGGCCCTTGAGGGTGTTTTCGCGCGTGGCTTCGGCGCCCGAGAGCAACTTGGCGTCTCCGGAGGCGATCTTGGCGTGGGCGCCGTCGGTGAGCAGCTTGTAAAGGTTCGCGGCGTCGGTTTCCGCGAAAGGTCGGGCCACGATCGAGGCATCGGCCGGCGATTTACCCGACCCGACGACAAGAAGCAGCGTCCGGTTCGTGGCGGGCGCCATCTCCGTGTCCTGGGATCGGGCGAAGCCCGCCAACAAGAACAAGGTTGCTGACAACGAGAATTTCAAGAATCCGTTCATGGGACCCCTCGGTGGGTTCGATGCGCACGATCCAATTCCATTAATACGAATGTTGCCTTACCGGCGTTCGTGAAACAACCCTACCCAGAGGCGGATTCAGTCGCGCGCCAGCTTGACCAGCAAATCGGCACCCCGTTCCAACTCCCGGTCTGCGACGGCATAACTCAGCCTGAAATGGGTGTCGGAGGCGCTGAAGACATTTCCGGGAATGATGAGCAAATTGTTGGCGATGGCCATGGCCACGAAGTCGGAACCTTTCATTCCGCGGGGCGCTTTGGGATAAATGTAGAATGCTCCGCCTGGCGGGCCGATATCGTAGTATTTCTCGAGTCGCTCGCGCATGTAGTCGCGTTTTCTGCCGTAATCAGTCACGATCGCGCTCATGTCGAGGTCGAGCGCCTCGAGGGCCCCATGCTGCGCCATGCTCGGGGCGCAAACGAAGGTGTATTGCTGCAGCTTCGTCATTTCCTCGATGAGCCTCGACGGCCCGTGGATGTATCCCACCCGCCAGCCGGTCATTGCGTAAGTCTTGCTGAATCCGTCGATCACCAGCGCCTGCTCGTTGAATTCCGCTGGACTTCTGTGGGGGCCGTCGAAGCTGAAAAGGCTGTAGATCTCGTCGCTGATCAGCAGGACCCCCCGCTTGGCGCACAGGCGGGCGAGTCGCTCCATCAGGGATGCCGGCATGATGGCGCCGGTGGGGTTGGCCGGACTGTTGATGATGAGCGCCTTGGTTCGCGGGCCGATCGCCCGCTCAACCTGGTCCGGGTCGGGCATGAAGTCCGGGCCGGTGGGCAGGGCCTTCATGACTCCGCCGGCCAAAAGTGGCAGGTTGGGGTACATGACGAACCACGGATCGCATGCCAACACCTCGTCGCCCGGGTCGAGCACGGTCATGAGCGCCAGCACCAGCGCGCCTGAGGTGCCGGAGGTGACAAGCAGTTTCCGGTCGGAGTGCGACGGGAACCTTGCCGAAACCTGGCGGCCCAGCTTGTCCCGCAGTGAAGCGAGGCCCTGGGTGACGGTGTAGCTGTTGTGGCCCGCCTCGATGGCGCGGATGGCGGCCTGCCGGCATGGCGCGGGCACGGGAAAGTCGGGCTGGCCGATGCTGAGGTTCACCGGGTCCTTGAGCTGCCGGGCCAAGTCGAAGACCTTGCGGATGCCTGAAGACTCGAATTTTCCCATGCGCGCCGCGATCCAGCGCTCGGGGTCGTTGCCGCCCATCTGTGTCCCTTCCACAATCGTTCCGGGGTCAACGGAAGCTGTTGCCCTCGCCCGGGAATTCCCCCGACCTGACCTCGGCGGCGTAGCGCCCGGCGGCGTCGCGGACAAGCGTGGCCATCTCCGCGTATCGCTTGCTGAACTTCGGCCGCATCGATTCCTCGAGGCCGAGAAGGTCGTGAAGCACCAGCACCTGGCCGTCGCAACCCGGCCCGGCGCCGATGCCGATGGTCGGAACCGCGACGACGCTTGTCACCCGCTGGCCAAGGCCCGCCGGCACGCACTCCACCACCATCGAGAACACCCCGGCCTCCTCGAGGGCCTTGGCGTCGGCGAGCACGGCATCGGCGTCGCGTTGGACCTTGAAGCCGCCCAACCGCCTGACGGATTGCGGCGTCAGGCCCACATGGCCCATGACGGGGATGCCCGCGTCCGCCATCCTCGCGACCGTGCCGGCCCGGCTTTGGCCCCCCTCGAGTTTCACGGCGTTGGCCCCTGTCTCGCGCAGGATTCGACCCGCGTTGCGAAGGGCGTCCTCGTCGGAAATGTGATAGCTCAAAAAGGGCATGTCCACCACGACGAACGCGCGCCTCGCCGCCGCGCGAACCATCTTCCCATGGTAGATCATGTCATCGACGGTCACGGAAAGGCTGTCGGGCTTGCCCTGCACCACCATGCCGAGCGAGTCGCCCACCAGCAGGCAATCGACGCCCGCCTCGTCGAGGCATCTCGCCATGGGATGGTCGTACGCGGTGACCATGACGATTTTCCGCCCGCTGGCCCTGGCCTTGGCGAAATCGTCGAGGGTGAACGGCTTGTCGTCTCGGGTCATGCGCGCGTTCCGGAATGGCGCGGCGTCCGGTTGGTCCGGGAACCGCACTAAACTGTTGTAGCAGTTTCATGGCGATGGTGGGGTATTGGCGATGGCCGATGCGGCGGCGACTTTCGGCGGCGGTTGCTTCTGGTGCCTGGAAGCGGTTTTCGAGCGCCTCGCCGGCGTCTCGGATGTCACCTCGGGCTACTGCGGCGGCGCGGATCCGAACCCCACTTATGAAAGGGTGTGCGGCGGGCGCACGGGCCATGCCGAGGTCGTGCGCGTTTCGTTCGATCCGGCCGTCGTCAGTTTTGGGACGCTCCTGGAGGTCTTCTTCCTGAGCCACGATCCCACCACCCTCAACCGGCAGGGCGCCGACATCGGCACCCAGTATCGCTCGGTGGTTTTCTTTCATGATGCCGATCAGGAGGCCGCCACCCGGGCGCACATCGCCAACCTGAACGCCAGCGGAGCGCTTCCCGGTCCCGTGGTGACCCAGGTGGTGCCGGAGGCCCGGTTTTTCCCCGCGGAGGACTACCATCAGGACTACTTCCGCAACAACCCTCATGCCCCGTACTGCCAGGTGGTGGTGGCATCCAAGGTGTCGAAGTTGCTGAAGGCTTTTCCCGGCAAGGTTGCGCCTGCCTGACCGACCTTCGCCCCCCAGGCCATCGAAAGGTCCGCCCACCGGCCCGCATGGGTACTTGGGTGCCATGGTGGCATCGCATCCAGATGAACCGTTGCCGGGGGAATCCATCATGAACCGTCGAGCCTGGGTTGGAACCGTTGCCGCTGGAGCCACGACCGCCGTTTGGGTCGGGAATGCCGCCGGGCAAAACAACAATGGAAACGGGGCGCGCGACAAGTGCGCCGACGCCTGCGGCGAATGCATTCTCAAGTGCCTCAGGTGTCACGCGTACTGCGTGGAGATGCTCGAGAAGGAGTCCGCGCTCCATGCCCACGGTGGCAAGCCATGCCTGGACTGCGCCGAATTCTGCAGGATGTGCCTGTCGGTCTGCGTCCGCGGGGGCCCGATGGTGCCGGCGGCGGCGGAGGCCTGCGCCAAGGCCTGCGAAATGTGCGCCGCGGAATGCGCGAAGCACCCCGAGGACAAGATGATCTCCGAATGCGCCGCGGAATGCCTCAAGTGCGCCAAGGCTTGCAGGGCCGTGCTGGCCAAGTAGGTTTCGGCGGTCTGCTGCCGTTTTGTCCGGATCGGGGAATGCCACCCTGATTCCGGAAAACGGCGCCATGGCCATGCCGACCGCGCGGCGGTCGCACGCGACAGCCACGGGTGTGTCTGACGCGGGGACGCTCCGGTCCGGTTCTGCGGTTTGGAGCGGAAATGACCGGGGCATTTGCCGGATTTGCCCAATTCAGGCTCACGAATGATATCCGGATTCATTCGCCGGAATGATAGCGTCAGCCATGTCGAGGCCGGTTGTTTCCGGCTCATGGGGGGCACGACATGGATCAGGCCAAGAATCTGGTTGCCGGTTCGGCGAAGAAGGCGTTCTCGCTGTTCGAGGAATTCAAGAGCTTCGCCTTCAAGGGAAATGTGATCGACCTCGCCGTGGGCGTGATCATCGGCGGGGCATTCGGCAAGATCGTCGATTCCCTCGTGAAGCAGGTGATCATGCCGGCGATCGGGATGCTTGGAAGCGGCGATGTCGGATTCAAGGATCTCAAGGTCGGCCAGATCGAGGTGGGTTCGTTCCTGGCCGAACTGGTCAATTTCCTCATCGTGGCCTTGGCGCTGTGGGTCTTCCTCGTCAAGTTTCTCGGATTCCTCATGCGGAGCAAGGCGGAGGAGAAACCGGCGCCCGGCCCGACAAGGGACCAGCAGTTGTTGGAGGAAATCCGGGATCTCCTCAAGGCCAGGCAGGGCTGAGAAAGTCGACAAAAACACCGCGGCTTCACCGCGATTTCAATAGGCCTTGGCGAATACCACCCGGCGCGCCGACGGATTGCCCGTGAGCACGCACTTGCCCGGGGTGGTGTCTCCGCCGTCGGGAATGCAGCGGATGGTGGCCTTGGCCATCTCGCTGATGCGGTCCTCGGTTTCCCGCGTGCCGTCCCAGTGGGCCATCAGGAATCCGCCCGGCTCCTCGAGCTTTTTGGTGAACTCGTCCCACGAGTTCACCTCGTGGATGTTGGCGTCGCGGAACGCCTTGGCCTTGGCGAACAGGGCCGCCTGGATCTCCTTGAGAAGCGCGATCACCTTCCCGGGCGCGGCGTCGAGCGGGATGCCCATCTGCTTGCCCTCCTTGCCCGGCATGTCGCGGCGCGCCAGCACGCAGGCGCTTTGCGCCACATCCTTGGGGCCGATCTCCACGCGCACGGGCACTCCCTTGAGTTCCCATTCGTTGAAACGGAAGCCCGGCGAGTTGTGGAAATCCTCGTCCACCCGCACGGCGACCGGTTCGTAGCCGAAGAAGTCCTCCCGCGGAAGTTCCCTCAGGCGCCCGGCCAACTCGCGCGCGGCGCGGGTGGAGGCTTCCCGTTCCGAGGCTTCCTTGCCCATCGGGCAGATCACCACCTGCACAGGAGCCAGCCGCGGGGGAGCCACCAATCCCTGGTCGTCGGAGTGCGTCATGATCAGGCCGCCGATAAGCCGGGTGGACACCCCCCACGAGGTCGCGTAGGCGTGCTCAAGCTGGCCCTGCTGGTTCTGGAACCTGACATCGAAGGCCTTGGAGAAGTTCTGCCCGAGGTAGTGGCTGGTGCCGGCCTGAAGGGCCTTCTTGTCCTGCATCATCGCCTCGATGCACAGGGTGTACTCGGCGCCTGGGAACTTCTGTCCCTCGCTCTTGGGGCCGCACAGCACCGGCATCGCCATCCAGTTCTCCGCGAAATCGCGGTAAACGCCGAGCATCCGGCGGGTCTCCTCCTCGGCGTCGGCGGCGGTGGCGTGCGCGGTGTGGCCTTCCTGCCAGAGGAACTCGGCGGTGCGCAGGAACAGCCGGGTGCGCATTTCCCAGCGAACGACATTGGCCCACTGGTTCACCAGGAGCGGCAAGTCCCGGTAGCTTTGGATCCAGTTCTTGTAGGTGTTCCAGATGATGGTTTCAGAGGTGGGACGGACGATGAGTTCCTCCTCGAGCCTGGCCTCGGGGTCCACCTCCACGCCCTTGCCGGGTATCGACTTGAGCCTGTAGTGGGTGACCACGGCGCATTCCTTGGCGAAACCCTCGGCCATTTGCTCCTCCTTGGCGAGGTAGCTCTTGGGGATGAACAGCGGGAAGTAGGCGTTCACATGGCCGGTGTCCTTGAACATGCGGTCGAGCGCCCGCTGCATCCGCTCCCAGATGGCGTAGCCGTGCGGCTTGATCACCATGCAGCCGCGCACCGAGGAGTTTTCCGCCAGGCCGGCGCGGTTGACGATGTCGAGGTACCATTGCGAGTAATCGGCGGCCCTGCTGGTGATTTTCTCTCCGGCCATGCGCGGCATGCTCCATCGGTGACTGTTGTGTCGGACTGGGGCATTGTAGCCGGAAGGGTGGCGCAGTCCTGCCGCGCCTAAGCTGATGGCTGCGGGAGGATCGGATGACGGCGCTGGTGGAAATGGCGGGGCTGACCCGCGACTACGGCTGGCTGAGGCCCAGGAGGGCCCTGGACGCGCTCGACCTGCGCGTGGAGTCGGGCGAGGTCGTTGGCCTCCTGGGACCCAACGGTTCGGGCAAATCCACCGCGCTCAGGCTGCTTTTGGGTTTCATGCGCCCGACCAGCGGGACGGTGCGCCTGGCCGGACTCGACCCTTGGAAGGACGGGCCGCGGGCCAGGCGGTCGGTCGCCTACCTTCCCGGCGAATTGCGCCTTTACGAAAACCTCACGGCCCTGGAACTCGCCCGGTTCCTTGGCGACCTTCGCGGAGGATTCAGCGGCGACCGCGCCCGCCAACTCGCCAAGGCCTTCGACCTGGACCTGGACACGCCCCTGTCCGCTTGCAGTTCCGGAATGAAGCGCAAGGCGGCGCTCGTGGCCATCCTGTCGCTGGATGTGCCGCTTTGGGTGCTCGACGAACCCACCAACACGCTCGACCCGGCGATGCGCGAACGGCTGCTGGGGGAAATCTCGAGGGCCAAAGCCGCCGGGAAGGCCGTGCTGTTCAGTTCCCATGTGCTTGAGGAGGTTGAGAAGGTGTGCGACCGGGTCGCCATCCTTCGCAAGGGCAGGCTCGCCGCCACCTGCGACGGCGAGTCCATGCGTCGCGGCCGCCGCGTCTCGGCGCGCAAGCTGGGCCCCGTCTCCCGGCCTCCCGAATGCCAAGGCCTGGTCGATGCCAGCAGCCCCGAAAAATTAATTTATGAAGTGTCTGAGTTATCTCCAGAGTTGCTCGCGTGGCTGGCCTGCCAGCCCGTCGAGGACCTGCGCATCGAGCCCCTTGCGGTGTCGCGGCTGTACCGGTCGATCCATCCCGAGGAGGCGGCCTCCCATGATTGAACTTTTTACAAGATATTTGTAATCCTTTCCATTGAAAGCACTTGCGGCAAGTGGCCTTTTTTCCGAACTGGCCCGCGCCTATACGGCCGCCTCCCAAGCGGTTCGCCATGGATGGCGGATGCGACGGCACGGAGGCCCGGGATGACCAGAGCGCTTTGGCGGCTCATGCTCGCCTTGCTCCCCTGTTATGTCTGGATCGCGGCGTCACCGCCGCGCGCCGGGGCGGGGTGAACGCCACTGGGGTGCCCTCCCGGCAGTTTGCCGGTGATGGCTCCCGGATCGATGGTCGTGGCGCAACCGCCCGTTTGGCCCGGCGCCGCCCCGCAACGCCCCCCGTTCAATCAGTTCCAGCCTCAGGCCTACGCGCCGCAGGCTTACGCGCCTTACCCGGAGGTTCAGGCGCATGCCGCTCCGCAACCGGCGGCTTATCAGGCCCCCCAAGCCCGGGCTTACGCGCCGCAGGCTTATGCTCCCCAGCCGGCATCGCCGGGTTGGTCGAGGCCATCGGCCCCCATTCAAGCCACGCCCGTGGTCATGGCGGCGCCTCCCTCCGGCAATCCTTCCGGCAGTTTCGTCGCCAGGGCCGCCATGCCGGACGCGCCGCGAACGCCGTTTTACAAGCTCCCTCCGCCGGAGGCTCTCGGCATCCATCCCGTGGCCGCGCAGGCACCAGCCATCGCCCCGGCCGCTCCCGCCGCCCCCGCTGCTGAAACCCTGGATTGGTCAAGCGCCCGCCGGGAGATGGCGAACCTGGGAATCCGCGCCTTCCAGTTCGAAATGCTGCCGGATGGCAGGCACAGGTTCATCTGCGCGTTGACCGATTCAGCCGGCCGTTCGCAGCAGGTCGAGGCCAGCGACGCGACCGAATCGGGCGCGGTGAGGCAAGCCTTGCAACGCGCCAGCCTGTACCGGCAAGTTCGCTGAAACCAACAACCCGGCGACAGGTTTTGGAAAGGCCCCGGAAAAGTCCGGGGCCTTTTTTCTTGGGGGGGTACTTGTCGCGCAAGGGGAAGGTTTGTTTACTTGTAGGAAGAAGTGGGGCCAAGTGGGAGCCGATGGGAGGCTGAGCCGCTGACTCGACGACCGGCGCGGGATCGACCGGCATGTTGTTGACCGGTACCTACCAGCGAACTCTCGACGAGAAGAAGCGGTTGGTGCTTCCCAAGAAGGTTCGCGAGGCGCTTGGAGATCCGGAGTCGTTGTTCGTGGCGCCGGGGCCGGACAAATGCCTCTGGCTGCACACGGGCGGAGAACTGGAGCGGTTGGCGACCCGCCTGGATGACAGGCCGGCGACGGATGCCGAGGCGAGATTGTTCCGCCGGCTGTTCTTCGCGCAGGCCGAGGCGGTCGATGTCGACAGGGCGGGGCGGATCCTGCTGCCGGATCGCCTCGTGGCCTTGGCCGGGATCGGTCATGAAGTGGTTCTGGTGGGTGTCCGGGACCACATGGAGGTATGGGACGCGGCGCAGTGGGAAGCGTACCTGCGCAGGCATGAATCGATGTTCGACCAGGTCGCGGAGGAAGCCTTCGCAACCCGACAACGGGGCGAGTCCCCGCCGGCTTGAGAGCGCGACCATCCTCCCGTGAGCAGACGGCGGGGATGGGCAAGGGAGCAGGGTGGCAATCCCAGCCGTCACCGGTTTCCGCGCGCCTCTTGACAGCCCTCCCGCGTTATAACCGCCGGGAGGGCTGTCTTTTTTTCGGCATCGGCCGCTAGCATCATGCCCCGACATCACGGGGAAACGCTTTTCGCGCCATGCCATGAGCCAAGAACCATCCATCGCCCGCCATGTTCCCGTTCTCGCGGCGGAGGTTCTGGCCGGACTCGAGCCGTTGCCGGGCTGCCTTGTCCTCGACATGACTCTGGGCGGAGGCGGCCATGCCGGCATGTTGGCCGCGCGCCTCGGGCCGGCTGGCCGGGTCATCGGCCTTGACTGCGATTCCGAGCAGCTAGAAAGGGCACGGGCCCGCCTGGATGGCTTGCCCGTGGAACTGGTGCATGCCCGCTTCGACCAGGCGGCGGAGGTGCTGCGAGAGCGCGGACTCCAGGCTGACAGGGTTTTGGCCGATTTGGGTTTCTGTTCCGAGCAACTCGATGATCCGGGCCGGGGCCTGGCCTTCCGGCACGAGGGGCTGGCCGACATGCGGCTCGACCGAACCCGCGGCGAACCGGCGCACAGACTGCTCGACCGCCTTGATGAGCGGGAGTTGGCGCGAATCCTCTGGGAATACGGCGAGGAAAAGCAGTCCCGGAGAATCGCCAGAAAAATCGTCGAGGCGCGCCATGAAAGGCTGCCATGGACGACGACCCGGCTGGCGGGCATTGTCCGCTCCTGCCTGCCCCCCCGGGGTGTTGCCGGACGGATCGACCCGGCCACTCGAACCTTCCAAGCCCTTCGGATCGCGGTGAACGACGAGCTTGGCGTGCTTGAGTCGATGCTGAGGCAGTTGCCGGGCATGGTGCGCCCCGGCGGCATCGCCGCGATCATCAGCTTCCACTCCCTGGAAGACAGGTTGGTTAAGAGAGCTTTTGCCGACCAAATGGTTTGGGAGAGAGTAACAAGAAAGCCTGTTGAGGCAGGCGAGGTGGAATGCGCTGAAAACCCCCGGGCTCGCAGTGCGCGGTTGCGCTTGGCACGGCGTTTGCCTTAAAAGCATCTCATCACGGGGCATGGAGGCCCGGTCATGAAACCATACCAGTACATCCTGCTGGCCCTCGGGCTCCTGGTCGGAGCTTCCGTTTGGCTGCAAGCGGGAACCCGGCGCGCGCGTCCCTTGCCGGAGCCTTCGCCAACCCCGCTGGCGAGCGCCGATTCCCTTCCACCCTCGGGTTTGCCCGCCGGATTCCAGGTGACCGAGGAGCCTCCGCTGGCGAGCGGGCCCGTCCTCCGTGTCGTGCAGGCGCGGGTCGCGGCCCCGTCATCCAACATCGCCCCGGCGCGGCTGGACATTCCGCCGGCGGCCGTTGAGCTTCCGGCCGTGAAGCCCGCCGGCGGTTCGGAAGCGGTCACTCCGCTTCCGGCATCCCGGCCCAAGGCCACTCCGGCAAGGGGCAAGATCCCCTCGCCGCTCAACGGCACCTTCGTCGCGGCGGTTTCAGGCGGCTCCATCATGCTGCCCTCGGGGGTGATGGAACAGCTTGGAGGGCCGGGCCAGAAACTGCTCGTTTCTCCCGGGCCGGACACCTGCCTTTGGATCACCAACCAGGCGCACCTCGACAGGTTGTCGGAGCGGCTTGAATCATCCCCGGCCCGGGAAACCGACATCAGGGCTTTCAGGCGGCTTTACTTCGCCCAGGTGGAGAGGAGCCAACCCGGCCCGGACGGGAAGCTTGCCGTGTCCGGGCGCCTGCTCGAGTTCGCCGGCCTTTCCGGCGACTGCGTGCTGGTCGGCATCGATGACCATTTCGAGGCGTGGGACGCGGTCCGCTGGCGCGAGTACGCCCGCCGGCCCGCCGGCCAGGAAACCGACGAACAACCCTGAGGAGGATGAACATGGCGGAACCGACCAAGAGCACCGGCATGTCCCGGGAAGTGAAGGCGGGCCTGATGGCCTCGGGGGCCTTCGGGGCCCTGTTGGCGGGTGTCGTGGCCAAGAAATACCTGGCCCCCGACGAGTTGCTCGGGCACAAGCCGTCGACGCAGCAGGCCTCGTATGAGTTTCCGGACAAGCCGGAATCGGAGAATAAGGAAATCGAGGGCCCGCATCCCGCCGCGGCGGAAAAGGCCGGCCCCGAGGCCGACCCGGTCGCCAAGGCCCTCGCGTCGGCCAAGGGCTCGGATGTGATGCTGGCCTCGGCCCAGGACAAGGCCGGCCAGGCGGACAAGGACAAGGGAATGGTGTCGCCCCTCACGGGCCCGGCCGGCGGCTTGCCTCCGCTTCCCTCGCTGCCCGCGGCGCCCGTTCCGTCGGAGCCCCCCGCGCCCTCACCCGTTCCCGGATCCGCCGGTGTTCCGTCGGGTGGCCTGCCGCCCCTGCCATCGCTTCCGGCGGCCAGCACTCCGCCGGCCCCATCAGCTCCAAGTCAGGGTGGGTTGCCGCCCCTGCCGTCGCTTCCGTCAGCCGGCACTCCACCGGCCCCATCGGCTCCAAGTCCGGGTGGGTTGCCGCCCCTGCCATCACTTCCGGCGGGCGGCACACCGCCGGCCCCGCCGCCCCCGGGCGCGGGAGGTCTTCCACCCTTGCCGGCGCTTCCCGCGGGCGGGGCCTCCGCGCCCCCTCCGCCGGCGCCAGCTTCCATCAATCCAAGGGGTCCTGGTGAACCGGCGGGCTTGCCGCCGTTGCCGTCGCTGCCCGCCGCCAACGGTTCCGGTTCCCCTCCCTTGCCGGCGCCCGCCTCCGTATCCGGCCTGCCGATGGCACCAATGTCGGGTTCGGGACTTCCGCCCCTGTCTCCCCTGCCGCCCACGGCAGGCTCGGGCCTTCCGTCGAGCGTGCCTGGAGAGGCCAAGGTGACCGCGTTCCCGGTCGGGCAGGGGCCCGCGAAGCGAACCGAGTTTTTCCCGGCTCCCGAATCCGGCGCGCCGGGCGTTCCCGCGCCCCTTCCTTCAGCCCCCCTGCCGGCCAATGGCCCCGCGGGCGCTCCTGCATCGCCTCCCGCGCCCACCGGCCTGCCTCCCTCCGGACTTCCCGCTTCGCCGGCCAACGGGTCGGCGGGACTTTCCAGGCCGCTCATCGTGCCGGCCCCCATTTCCCCGGAGATCGTCAACCGGCCGATCCCGGTGCTGACCATGCCCGGGTCGCCGAGCGCGCCGGTCGATAAACCCCCGGTCGCGGCAACGCCTTTGACGGGCAACGCCAGCTTTCCACCCATCGCTTCGGCGGCGGGCAACCTCATGCCGGCGGGAGCGAGGGAGCCGATCGCCCCGTCAGCGGGCCTGATCTCCCCCTCGGGCGTCGCAAGGGTTCCGGCGGCCACCTCCGGCCCGCCGGTCGTGCCGGCGCCGATCCCAGCCAAGCCTCGCGTCAGTTCCTGGAGCGAGTCGGTGCATGTGGCCAAGGCCGGCGATACCTATGGAGCGCTCGCCGCGCAGTATTACCGCGACGGCACCCTTGGCAACGCCCTGATGAACTACAACCGACTGCATCCCCGCGCCCGCGAGGACGCGCCGCGTGACGGATCGCTGGTGCCGGGGATGGAGGTGTACCTGCCCGACCGGGCGGCCCTCAACACCGGGACCGCGGGGGTGGTCGCGCCGCCGGGGCTGAAACCCTGAAAACCTTGGCGGCCTGATCTGGAGGGGGGTATATTTGATACATACCCGCCCCAGCGCCATCCGGTGCCCCATGACATTTCAGCCCTTTGTTCCGCATCGCCGCGGGCTGTTGAGCCTGGGGTGCCTCGGCGCCCTCGGGCTTGACCGCCTTTTGCTGCACCGGGCCAAGGCAGCCGCCAACCGTCCCGCGCGGGCCGACCACGCGATTGTCATTTTCCTCAATGGCGGGCCGAGCCACCTCGACATGTGGGATCCCAAGCCGGAGGCGCCGGCCGAGATCCGCGGTCCCTTCAAGACCATCCCCACCACCGTCGCCGGATTGCGTTTTTCGGAGCACCTGCCCCGCCTCGCCCGCCAAGCGCACAGGACATGCGTGATCCGCAGCATGCACCATTCGGTGAACAACTCCCACGCCGCGGCGGTGTACTGCGGTCTCACCGGCCACGATCGCGGCGAGCAGGGCGGAGGGGCCAAGCCAACCGACCAGCCGGCGATGGGTTCGGTGGCCGGCCTGGTGAGGCCGCCTCGTTCCCTCGTTCCCGGTTATGTGAGCCTGCCTTACATCACGCAGGAGGGGGCGGGAGGCCCGCCCCAGCCCGGTTTCGCGGGGGGGCTTCTCGGCAAGGAACGGGATCCCCTTTATGTGTTGAGGGATCCGAGCCAAAACGGATTCCGCCTCGCCGAATTCGACCCGGCCCCCGGAATCGACAACCCCAGGCTGCGCGAGCGCCGCGACCTGATCGCTCGCATGGAAACCACGGCGACGGAGATCGCGCCGCTGCGGGAAAAGGCCTTCCGGTTGCTCGATTCCGACGCCTGCCGCGACGCCTTCGACATCAGCCGCGAGCCTGACAGGCTTCGCGATGCCTACGGCCGCAACATCTACGGCCAAAGCACCCTGCTGGCCCGGCGGCTGATCGAGGCCGGCACCCGGCTCGTGTGCCTATCGTGGGCGCCCCATGCCAACGCCACCTGGGACACCCACGGGCAGAACTTCAATTCCTTGCAGAAGACGCTGCTGCCCCAGCTCGACGCGGCCGCTTCCGCCCTCATTGACGACCTTGCCGGCCGCGGCATGCTCGACCGGACGGTTGTGCTGATCGGCGGCGAGTTCGGCCGCACTCCCAAGGTGAACGGCAACGCCGGCCGCGACCACTGGAACTTCTGCTACAGCCTCCAGGTGGCCGGCGGCGGTTTCCGCGCCGGGCATGTCCACGGCGCCAGCGACCGGATCGGATCCCGGCCGAGCCTGTCGCCCCTCACCCCCGCCGACCTGCTGGCGACGGTTTATCACGCCCTTGGCGTCGATCCCGCCCTGGAACTTCGCGACAAGCTCGAGCGCCCGTTCCAGGTTTGCCCCTGGGGACAGATCGTGCCTGAACTCCTCGCCTGATTTCCCGTCAACCATATAAACGACATCTGGCGTTTTCCCTCTTCACCCGCCTGACCGACGGAGGACTTTCCCGTGGGCTTCCACCAGACCAAGACGCACCGCAACGGCAAGGGCTCGTTCCACCAGATCGGCCTTGTCCGCGGCCAGTTCGGCAATGTCCCGTTCGACCAGTGGGTCGGTTTCCTGCAAAAGAGCGGGTTTGATGGTTGGGAAGAGGCGTCGTGGGAGCTCGACCTGCGCCGCTGCGACACCGACGCCGGCGCCGCGGCCTATGCCAAGGAGCGGGTCGACCTGGCCAAGAAGCACGGCCTCGAGATCTTCACCGTCGCCACCCACCTGCAGGGCCAGATCCTCGGAGACGAGCCTTCCGCCAAGACCCTCAACTTCATGGGCTCGGGCACGAAATCCAGGCAAGCCTACAAGGCCTGGCGAGACAAGGGCAACAAGCCGCCCCGCACCAATCCTTATTTCGTTCCCGACGAGGTCGGCGCCCTCATGCAGGAAGAGGCCACCAAGGATCTCCAGGCCTGCGTTCGCTTGGCCGGGCATTTGGGCAAGCTTCAGGACCGCAAGGTGGCCCTGCCAGGCTTCGTGGGTTCACCGGCCCATTGCTGGAGCCACTGGTTCCTGTTCCCGCCGCTGCCCGGTTCGCTCGACGGCCACGCCATCGCCGATGTGCGCGATGTCAGCCTCGAATTGCTGGCCGAGCGATTCGCCCCGGTATGGGACCTCTGCAAGCAATACGGCGTGACCTTCGACCTCGAGTGCCACCCGTCCGAGCGCGCCATGGGCGACCTCGAAAGTGCCGGCGACTACATCAACTTCATGTGCAAGAAAGGCTATGAGGGGATCGTCGGCTTCAACCTCGATGGCTCCCACATGGAGTGGCAGAATGTCTCGGTGGTGCAGTTCATCCGCGAATACCACCATCACATCCACTGCGCCCATGTGAAGGGCGTGTGGGTGGCGCGCGAGCATTGCCGCGCCGGCCGATTGGGCGGCCATCGCCCGATGGGCCACTGGGCCAACGGCTGGAACTTCGTGACGGCCGGTTCGGACCGCGACGCCAACAGCCTCGAGGAGATTTTCATCGAACTGAACCGCGTGGGCTACGACGGGGCGGTGAGCATCGAGTGGGAGGACAACGACGCCGAGCAGCACGCCGGCGCCCAAGCCGCCCTGGCCCGCGCCCGCGCCGCCGACCTGCCTCCCTCGGGAATGCGCCACGACGACATGCTGAAGGGCTGATCCCGGAAGCGCCTTGACCCCCCGGGGTCATGGGACCTAGGATAGCCGTGCCTTCGGGCGTTACCCGGTAGTGTAACGGTAGCACAAGAGTTTTTGGCACTCTTTGTCTAGGTTCGAATCCTAGCCGGGTAGTTCAAGGCCGCCAGTTCCGCCAGCTTCCGGGCTCCCTTGGGACCGGAAGCTTTTTTCTTGTCCGTTTCTGGCAAGCCGAATCCCGTGCGCGCGGCCGAATCGTGTGTTAGCATTCCACCCAAGACGGGACTCGCCGAACGGTCCCTCTCCCCCTTACCGCATCCCGCGAGGACTCCGCGCATGAGCGTCTTGGCCAAGTTCAACCTGCTTCCCGAGGTGACCGCATTCCTGAAAGGTTCGCCGTTCACCGGACTCGTCGCCGGCAAGAACGCGCCGGCCACCGGCGGCGCCCTCATCGCCACGCACGACCCCGGCTCGGGCGAGAAGATCGCCGACATCCACGACATGACCGCCGCGGATGTCAACCGCGCCGTGGACGCCGCCAACGCCGCGTTCCCCGCCTGGGCGGCGCTGCCGCAGAAGGAACGGGGCGCCATCCTGCTGCGCCTGGCCGACGCCGTGGAGGCCCGCAAGAAGGTCATCGCGCAGATCGAGGCGCTGGAGGCCGGCAAGATCGAGTCCCAGGCCCAGGGGGATGTCCAGAACTTCGTCGACACCATGCGCTATTTCGTGAAGCTCGCCGAGGGCGTGCAGCTTCGCACCAAGCTCGATGTCGCCGGGCACGAGGCCTACACCTGCAAGCAGCCGTGGGGCGCCTGCGGATTCATCTTCCCCTGGAACTTCCCGTTCCTGCTCATCGGCTGGGGCGTTTCCCCCGCGTTGGCGGCGGGCAACACCGTGGTCATCAAGCCCGCGGAAGACACCTCGCTGTCGGCCATCTACCTGGCGCGCCTGGCCCTTGAGGTTGGCGTGCCCGCGGGAGTCATCAATGTGGTGACCGGCCGCGGCCAGGGCGCCGGCGCGGCGCTTTCGGCCAATCCGAACATCAAGAGGATGTCGTTCACAGGGTCCCCCGAGGTGGGGCGCCTGGTGGCCGAGGCGTGCGGCCGCAACCTCGTGCCGGTGAAGCTGGAGCTGGGCGGCAAGGGCGCCGCGGTGGTGTTCGACGATGTCGATGTCGATTCCGTGGCCGACAAGCTGGTGGGAGCCATCACCTTCCACACCGGCCAGGTCTGCTGCGACGCCACGCGCTGGCTGGTGCATTCGAAGATCCACGACCGTTTCCTGGCCCGCTGCAAGGAAAAGCTCGCGCAGGTGCGCATCGGCCACCCGCTCGACCCGGACACCCAGATGGGGCCGGTGGTGAACCCCAAGCAGAAGGCCCGGGTTCTCGGCTACCAGGAAAAAGGACAATCCACTGGCGCCAAGTGCGTCTTTGGCGGAGGCCCGGCCACCGTGGAGGGCCTCGACGGCAACTATGTGAAGCCCGCCCTGCTTTCAGGGCCCCTCGACAATGTCGCCGCGCGCGAGGAGATCTTCGGCCCGGTGGCCTACATCGCCACCTTCGACACCGAGGAGCAGGCGCTTCGCATGGCCAACGACACCGACTACGGTCTGGCCAACAGCGTCTGGACGGGGGACAAGGCCCGCGCCGCCCGCGTGGCCGAGGCCATGGAGGCCGGCAACAGTTGGATCAACGCCCACAATGTGTTCCCGCACGGGGTGCCCTATGGCGGCGTCAAGAAGAGCGGCCTGGGCGGCGGGGTGCTTTCGCCCGAGGTGCTCATGGATTACTACCGCAGCGTTTCGGTGGTGCGCCCGTTGGCCTGACGCGCGCCCCGTCGAACCGGTTTCATCGCGCGGGCGCGATGGTTCGCAGCGGCCCCGGGACGCCACCCGAGGCCGCTTTCTTTCCATCATAAGACCCGGCTCTTCAATCGTTTTTCTGCAATGTTTCATCCGAAATTCATGCCGGCTGTGGCCAGGGTTGATGCAATCAACTGAAACCTGTGGTAGCGTTCCTCCAGGGGATCGTCAGGAAGACGCTTTCCCGTTTCCTCCGTGAGACGGCGCTGGAGGGGCCCCGATGCTGATCATCCGCAAGATCCTGCTGGCCACCGATTTTTCCTCGGCCTGCACCCAGGCGTACTTCCACGCGCTGCACATGGCCCGGTTGCACCAGGCCGACCTGGTGATCTCGCATGTGTGGCGCCCCGACGCGGCGGACGGCCGCGGTGAAGGCCATTTCAGAAACCTGTTGGAGCAGATTCGTCCCGTCGATGAGTCGATCCGCGTGTCGCACGCGCTGTTGTCCGGCGACGCGGCGACGGAACTGGTGGCTTACGCCCGGGAGCACGGGATCGACCTCATTGTCCTGGGCAGGCAAGGCCGGCACGACACCGGACGCGACATGCTGGGAAGCGTCACGGAGGAGGTGCTGCGCTCGGCGCCCTGCACGGTGCTCGTGGCGCGGGTGCCCCAGGGGCGTTCCACCGGGCGCGCCCCGGCCGCCAAAGCTACCGCGGAGTGAAGTTCACCGGACCGATATCATGGGCCGACTGGCCCCAAGCCCGAACCGTGGGCGTTGATCTCACCCCAACGGCGGCACCACCCACACGGGCTTGTCGTCCTCGCCTGGCGAGGGGCCGGCGATGAACGGGTTGCGGATGCCTGGCAGCACTTGGACATCGAACACCTCCTCCACGCCGGAGGCGAACTCGAGGTGGGCCTCGTGCCGGCCGGTGCGCAGGTCGATGATGCCCAGTCCGCACTTGAGTTCCTCGCGGCGCTCGGCGATGGGGATGCCGCCGAACACCGAGGTCTCGCGGATGCGGCTGAGGCCCACCAAGGCGTAGGGGCCGGCGAACGCCAGTCCGCGCGTGTAGCCGGGGAACCGAGCCACCTCCTGCCATTGGCCAGAGGCCATGTCGATTGTCACCATGGTGCCCCGGCCTGAGTCGAGCGCCCAGAGCCTGCCGCCGTGCAGGCGGGGCGAATGGGGCATGGCGAAACCCTCGGCCACGACGCGGCCCGAGGGCACCTCGAGCACGCAACCGGTGGTGGCCTTGTCGGGCCGCCAGCCTCCCGGCGTGTCGGTGCGCGCCATGACGGTGACGAACCTGGGGGACCCCGCTTCCATGGCCATGCCGTTGAGGTGGCAGCGGTCTTCCGCCGCCAGCGCGGAGATGAACGGCGGCTTCCACTTGGGAACGAAGTTGAACTCCTCGCTGACCAGCGACAGGCAACTGAACAGCGTCGTTACCTGCCAAAGGCCCTGCGGGCCGAACGCCAGTTCGTGGCCATGCACCTCGCCGGTGTGCCGGCACGACCGGGGCAGGAAGCAGGCGTCGTGCTCGCCCGGTTCGCCCACGCGTGAAGCCAGTTCGGGCACATTGAGCAGCATCCAGACCTGCCGCTTGGAGCCGACGGCCATGCGGTTGGGCGCCACCGCCACGCCCATGGCCTGCTCGAACTGGTTGATGGAGAACTTCAGCTTGCCTGCGTGGGTGCCCACGGCCACAAGCTGGCCGGCCTGGTAGGTGCTGATGAGCACCGAGGCGCCCAGCGAGGCGAGCAGTTCCGGCAGGTTGCCGGTGTGGCTGAAGCGGGCCTCGGTGGCGCGTGGCGTGGGAGTGGCGGACATGGATGGGCCCTTGATTGTGGGAAAAGACCATTAACAATAATCACGGAAGCGTCCGCGCGTAAATCTTGTAAGCTGAAGCTTCAATTTGGCCGGGAGTGAGAAGGAGATGAACTGGCGAAACCGAATCGTATCCACTCCCGGCATCTGCCATGGCAAGCCATGCGTGGCTGGAACACGCGTGTTGGTCTCGGTGGTGTTGGCGGAATTGGCGGCTGGTGTGGGCTGGGATACCGTTTGCCAAGGGTATGGCATCACCAGGGATGACATCGCCGCGGTGTTGGCCTTTGCTTCGGAAATGTCGCGAGTCGAGGTGGTTCACCTGCCAGAGGCCGGCTGACATGAGATTCAAGGTGGATGAGAACATCCATGCCGATGTATCCCATTGGCTGCGGAGTCAAGGGCATGACGCAGCCAGCGTGAGGGAGCAAGGGCATTGCGGTTGTTCCGACGATGGATTAGCCGCTGTATGCCAGCGGGAAAACCGGGTGCTCATAACCCAGGATTTGGATTTTTCCAACATTGTGGCATTTCCGCCGGAAGATTATCCGGGAATCGTAGTGCTTCGATTGGCCGACCAATCGAAGCGCTCCTGCCTGGCGGCCTTGGAGCGCATGCTGTCAAAAGGAACACCAGGCCCAATGTCTCGCAGCCTTTGGATCGTGGATGAATCGCAGATTCGGA
>JAGWVO010000018.1 GCA_018970845.1 Planctomycetota bacterium | reverse complement strand
GCCCGCGAGCCATTTCTCAACCGCCGGCTTCACCTCATCGAGGCTCCTGTCGTGCAGTTCTCGGCGGGCGCGGTAGCGGGTGCGCCATTCCGGCTCGCGGAGCTGCTCGAGGATTTCGGCCGCAGGCTTGCCGAACTGGGTGACCGGCTTCAACAGCGGGCGATCCTTGGCGACAAGTCGGTAGACGCGGCCGCGGGCGTGGTCGCGGTTGGGATCGCGTTGGCTGTACTGCATGTGGCCGATGAGGGCGTTGGCCCAGTCGCCGAACCAGAGGGCGCCATCGGGGCCGATCTGCGGGTCGGCCGGGCGGAAGTGCTTGTCGGTCGACTTGATCAGGTCGTCCGGCTTGCCGTCCTTCTTGATCCTCTGTCCGCGGAAGCCAGAACCGTCGTCGCCCACGGTGAAGCGGGGCATGCCGTTCATGTTGATGACGCAGGCATAGGTGAACTGCCGCTGGAGTTCGTCGGGGAAGTGGCGGCTGACGATCCACTCCGAGCCGAGGGCGGGACGCATGCCCTCCTGGTTGAAGACGGTCTCGAGGCCCTTGCGGCCGCCGTACTGGGCTCCGGAAAGCGGGGTGTCCCAGTGGTGGTTGGCGGTGGTGCCGTCGCCGGCGATCCCCTGGCCCCATTCGTCGAAGACATAGCACCACATGTTGTACTGCCCGGGCAGGGCGAATTGCCTGATCTTGAGAGTGCGTGGATCCATGACATAGGCTCCGCCGGCGCCGGCGGAGCGGTGCGGCCCCCAGGGGGTCTCCAGCGTGGTGCTGGTGGCGATGCCCTCGAGCATGTGGAGCAGGCCGCCATGGTTCCATTCGAAGGCGCCGCAGGTGTGGTGGGTGTCGTCGGTGGCCCAGCCGTCCATGAGGTGCACGACGAGGTCGGCCTTGTCGTCGCCGTCGGTGTCCTTGAGGAACAGCATGCGCGGCTGATCGACCACGAGGACGCCGCCGCCGAAGAACTCGAATCCCGTGGGGCAGTGAAGCTGGTCATAGAAGACCTTGCTCTTGTCGGCCTTGCCGTCGCCATCGGTGTCCTCGAGGATCACGAGCTTGTCGCCCGGACGGGGGTCGCCCGGCTTCCACTGGGGGTAGCTCGGCATGCAGGAAACCCACAACCGGCCCTTGTTGTCGAAGTTGAGCTGCACGGGCTTGGCGATGTCGGGAAACTTCGTCTCGTCGGCGAAGAGCTTGATCTCCAGGCCGGCGGGAACCGCCGTCTCCTTGATGAACTGGTCGGGAGTGAGGTAGCGGAGCGACTCGGCCTCGGAATACTTCTGACGAGGCTCCCCGAAGCGCGTGGGAGGCACGAACAACTCGCCAGTGCCCGAGTCATCGGGCTTGGCGCCGACGGTTTTCCCTTGGGCGATGTCGTGGCAGTAGCGGTCGCGCACCGCCGCCATGGCCCGGATCTTGGCGTATTCCTTGGGGAAGGTTTCCTTGTCGAAGGTCCTGCGGCCGCCGTAGACATACCAACCGTTCACCATGCGGTAGTCCTGCGAGTGAACCCAGGACTTGTCGTTCACCGCGGCGCGCAGCTTCTCGTAGTTGGGGCTTCCCGGCGCCGGCAACGAGGACTTGCCCGAGCCGAGCATGGCTTCCATCAGGTGCTCGGCGACCAGCCTGTCGCCGGAGTCGTTCAGGTGGCATCCGTTGATCGTGTGCTGCATGCCGGGCTTGGCCTCGAAGGCGGCCCGGGTGGGTTCGAAGATGTCCACCACGGGCAGCTTGCGCTTGGCCGCCACTTCGGCGGTGGCCTTGGCGTACAGCTTCAGGTTGGCGTTTTCGGACTCACCCTTGGGGAGGTAGGTGCTTCCGGTGGGCTCAAAGGCGACGGGAGCCACCAGCACGAAGCGGGGTGCCGCCTTGGAGGCGCCGCGCGCGTACTTGCCAGCGTATTCGTCGAGGAACTTCTCGTAGTCGGCCATGTACTTGGCCAAGCCACCCTGCCCGGCGAACGACTCGTTGAAGCCGAAGAAACAGATGAAGGTGTCGGGAGCGAAGGCGGCGAGCGGATCATCGATCTTGGTGTAGTCGGCCGACCTTTGGCGGATGCCGACCTCGTCGGCGGGGCGGCCAAAGTTGCGGATCACGAGTTCCTTGTCGGCGTGCTTCAGGTGAATCATCGTTTCCAGGTGGCCAAACAGGTTCATGCGCTCGGCGGTGCTGCCGCCCACCAAGGCGATCTTTTCACCCTTGGAGAACTGGAGTGGCAATGTGGCCGGCGGCTGTTCGGCCAAGCTGGCCTCCCTCGCGCCGGTTTGCCTGGTGCCCATGGCAACCGGAATGGCGATGAAGGCCATCAACAGCGCTGTCTGGGCGGCGGGGGAGAAAATGGAGAGGCGGTTCATGGCAATGTCACTCGGGTCCAAGCAGGGAGGTTTTTTTCAGCAGCAACCGGGCGGACAGCAGGCGTTCTCGTTGACTCCGCACTGGTCGGGCGCGAGGCAGCCAGCGTGCTTGCCGCCCAGGCGCAGGGTCCATCCGCGATCACCCATCGTCGCGGTTTCCAGCCCGTAAAGGCTCAGGGCCTCGCCCTCGTATTCCACCTCAACGGGAAGGTCTTGTCCACCGAACAGGGGTTCGGACAGGGTGAGAATCCCCGAGAGCTTGCCGGCGGACAGGCGGTGGCCCAGGTCGTTGGCAACCCAAACCTGGAGCACGCAGGCGGCCACGGAGCGCCTCGTCCCGCCGCAGTCGATGAAATCCTTGCGGACATGCCCCACTTCAGTGATGTGGAAGTGGGCCGGAACCATGGTTTCGTCGGGCAGGACGAACCGCATCGTCGCGTCGGGGTGCCCGGCAAGCGCGTCACGCAATTGCGACATCAACATGGGAAGCATTCCTCTCAGCCGGCCAGGACAGCCCGAACCTCGGACTCGGGCACGCCCTCATGCAGGACAACCTCGCCCATCCGGCGGGGCAGGATGAACCTGGTCCGGCCATCCCGGTTCTTCTTGTCGCGACGCATCACGGCGAGCAACTCGTCCGCCGGCGCCTCAGGCGGCGAAACGGGAAGCCGCAGGGTTTCCAGGAGTTTTTCCTGCCGCGCGCAAAAGGCGTCGTCAACCCAGCCGAGGCGGCGCGCCAGGCGTCCGGCGCACACCATTCCAGCGGAAACGGCCTCCCCGTGCAGCCAGGCGCCGTAACCAAGCACGGTCTCGAAGGCATGGGCGAAGGTATGGCCGTAATTCAGGATGGCGCGCATCCCTGTCTCCTCGCGCTCGTCCTGCCTCACGACCTCGGCCTTGAGCTCGCACGACCTGGCCACCACGCGGGAGACCGCGGCCTCGCTGCGGTCGAGGAGATCCCGAGCGCGGGATTCGACGAAATCGAAGAGACCCGGGTCGAGGATCACGCCGTACTTCACCACCTCGGCGAGCCCGCTGCGGTATTCCCGTCCGGGCAGTGATTCGAGGGCGCCTAGGTCGATGTAAACGAGAGCCGGCTGATGGAAGCTGCCAACGAGGTTCTTGCCCTCGGGCAGGTTGATGCCGGTCTTGCCGCCGACCGAGCTGTCGACCATGGCCAGGAGGGTGGTGGGCAGCATCACCAGCGGGATGCCGCGGTTGAAGGTGGCGGCGGCGAATCCGGCGAGGTCGCCGATGACGCCACCGCCGATGGCGATCACGGCGGTGTGACGGTCGGCGGGCAGGCGGGCCAAGGCCGAATAAAGCTGGGCCAAGGCCGGCACCGACTTGGTTCCCTCGCCGGGAGGCAGCACCTCGGCCTCGGCGCGCCAGCCGGCGTCGGCAAGCCGCTCCATCACCGACCGTGTCCGCGGGGCGACATTCGAGTCGGCCACCACCAGGGCCCGTCGCGTCGCCAGGCGCGAGGTGAGCTGGTGGGTGATGTCATCCAGGCCTGTGGTGATGGCGATGGGATAGCTTCGTGGCCCGAGGTCGACCTGGACCACGCGGCGGACCGGGTCGACTGTCATGGCGTCACTCCGCGGGGATCAGCGTGGATCCGATCTGGTCGCGGTTCATGCGGGCGATGAAGTCGGCTGAGATCGCCTTGGGGCATACCGCCTCGCACTCGTACTGGTTCGTGCAGTTGCCGAAGCCTTCCTCATCCATCTTCGCCACCATCGCCAGCACCCGGCGCGACCTTTCCGGCTGCCCCTGCGGAAGCAGGCCCAGGTGCGAGACCTTGGCGGCGACAAACAGCATGGCGCTGGCGTTCTTGCAGGCGGCGACGCAGGCCCCGCAGCCGATGCACTGGGCGGCGTCCATCGCCTTCTCGGAGTTGTCCTTGGGCACGGGAAGGCAGTTGCCGTCGGGCGCGCCGCCGGTGTTCACCGAGACATAGCCGCCGGCCTGCTGGATGCGGTCGAAGGCCGACCGGTCAACCACGAGGTCGCACATCACCGGAAAGGCGCGGGCCCGCCACGGCTCGATCACCACGGTCTGGCCGTCGGTGAAGTTGCGCATGTAGGTCTGGCAGGTGGTGCCTCGCGTGGGGCCGTGGGCCCGTCCGTTGATCATCATCGAGCATGAGCCGCAGATGCCCTCGCGGCAGTCGTGGTCGAAGGCGATGGGGGGCTTGCCCTGCGCCAGCAGCTTGTCATTGAGGACATCGAGCATCTCGAGGAACGACATGTCGGGGGTAACGCCCTCGACGGTGTGGTTCTCGAACCTTCCGGCGTCCTGCGGGCCGGCCTGCCGCCAGACCTTGAGGTGGAGTTTCATCACTTGTAGCTCCGCACGCTGGGCTTCACGAATTCATACTTGAGGTGCTCGCGGTGCAGGACGGGGGCGTTGCCCTCGCCGCCGTTCTGCCATGCCGAGACGAAGCTGTATTCGGCGTCGTTGCGGGCCGCCTCGCCGTCCTCGGTCTGGTATTCCTCGCGGAAGTGGGCGCCGCACGATTCCTCGCGCGTGAGGGCGTCGGTGGCCAGGACCTCGGCGAAATCGATGAAGTCGGCGACGCGCCCGGCGTATTCAAGTCCCTGGTTCATGCCGCCCGCGGTCGCCGGCACGGAGACATCCTTCCAGAAGCGCTCGCGGATTTCGGGAATGGCGCGGAGCAGCTTCTCGAGGCTGGCGCGGCTGCGGGCCATGCCGCACTGGTCCCAGACCATCTTGCCGAGCTCGCGGTGGAACACCTGCGCCGAGGTCTTGCCCCGGGCATCCTGCAGGCGCCTCATGATGCCGCCGACCTTGGCCTCGGCCTCGGCGAACTCGGGCAGGTCGGTGCCGGCCCCCGGCTTCACGCCGGCAAGGTAGTCGGTGATCGTGTAGGGAGCCACGAAATAGCCATCGGCAAGGCCCTGCATCAGCGCGCTGGCGCCAAGGCGGTTGGCGCCGTGGTCGGAAAAGTTGGCCTCTCCCAGCACGAAGAGGCCCGGGATGTTGCTCATGAGCCGGTAATCAACCCACAGCCCGCCCATGCAGTAGTGCACCGCGGGATAGATGCGCATCGGAACCTTGTATGGGTTCTCGCCCGTGATGTGCTCGTACATCTCGAACAGGTTGCCGTAGCGTTCACGGATGGTCGGCTCGCCGAGGCGGCGGATGGCGTCGGCGAAGTCGAGGTACACGCCGCGGCCGCCATCGCCCACGCCGCGGCCGGCGTCGCAGGCCTCCTTGGCGGCGCGGGAGGAAATGTCACGCGGGGCGAGGTTGCCGTAGCTGGGATATTTCCTTTCAAGGAAATAGTCGCGTTCGCCCTCGGGGATGGCGTCGGGCCGGCGCTTGTCGGCGGGGGTCTTGGGAACCCAGATCCGCCCGTCGTTGCGCAGCGACTCGCTCATGAGCGTGAGCTTCGACTGGTAATCGCCGGTGACAGGGATGCAGGTGGGGTGGATCTGCGTGAAGCACGGGTTGGCGAAGAGGGCGCCCCGGCGGTAGGCGCGGAAGGTCGCGGTGACATTGCAGCCCTTGGCGTTGGTGGACAGGTAGAAAACCGGGCCGTAGCCCCCCGTGGCCAGCACCACGGCGTCGCCGGAGTGCCTCTCGATTTGCCCCGTGACCATGTCGCGGACGATGATGCCCCTGGCGACGCCATTGACCATGACGAGGTCGAGCATCTCATGGCGGGGGTGGGACTTGACGCGGCCCTGGGCGATCTGCCTGTTGAGCGACGAGTAGGCTCCCAAAAGGAGCTGCTGGCCGGTTTGGCCGCGGCAGTAGAAGGTGCGCGACACCTGCGCGCCGCCGAAGCTGCGGTTGTCGAGCTGTCCGCCGTATTCCCGGGCGAACGGAACCCCCTGGGCCACGCACTGGTCGATGATGTTCCGGCTGACTTGGGCCAGTCGGTAGACATTGGCCTCGCGGGACCGGTAGTCGCCGCCCTTGATCGTGTCGAGGAAGAGTCGCTCCACAGAGTCGCCGTCGTTGCGGTAGTTCTTGGCGGCGTTGATGCCGCCTTGCGCGGCGATCGAGTGGGCCCGGCGCGGCGAGTCCTGGTAGCAGAAAACCGAAACATTGTAGCCCAGCTCGGCAAGCGAGGCCGCGCAAGAGCCGCCAGCCAGCCCCGTTCCCACCACCAGCACATGGTATTTCCGCTTGTTGGCCGGGTTGACCAGCTTCATTTCCATCTTGCAGCGGTCCCACTTCTCGGCGAGCGGACCTGTCGGCGCACGGGATTCAAGCTGCATGGGCCACCACCTCGTCGTCACAAGACTCGTTGATCAATGGCCGGGAACGGCCTTGTTGATGTCGCTGGCTCCCGGCACCGGCATCGGCGGCTTGGGGCCTTTCTCGGCCTCAATCGCCGCCTTGGCCGAGATGAGGTCGATCCTCGCGGGAATGCAGCCGGCCTGGATGGCCAAGGGAATCGAGCAGTTTCCAGCGACCACGACAACGGCGACGACGGGACCCACCCATGCGGTGAACGCGCGCCACGGACCCCGGTTGATGCCCAGCGATTGGAAAAGGCTCGATCCGCCATGCCAGAGGTGAAGGCCCAGCACCACCTGGCAGAGGATGTAGAACGACGCGATGTAAGGATCACGGAACCCGTGGACCACCATCGAATGCACATCCACATAATGCGGTCGGGATGGCCCCTCCACCAGCGTGCGCCATCCGGTGCTGCTGTCGGTGAGCCCCAGCGTGAAATGCATGATGTGGTAGATCACGAACAGGAGGACCACGATCCCGGTGAGGAGCATATGCCGGGACGCCCAGCCACTCACCTGGGGATCGTGCGCGGCGTAGCCGATGGGCCGGGCCTTCTTGTTCTCGTACTTGAGGGCGATCGTCACCCCTAGGTGGATCACGAACAGGAGGATGAGGCCCGCCCGCGCCAGCCAGATGAGGGCCCCGTGGCCAGCCTCATGAAGGAACTCGGCGTAGCCGTTGATCGCCTCGGGCGGCAGGAAGATCAGCAGGTTGCCCGCCATGTGCCCGAGAACGAACAAGATGAGAAGGGCGCCGGTGACCCCGACGACTCCCTTGCGGACGATGGAGGAACAGAGCGGATGAGCGCAGGTCATCATCCAGAACCTCGGGCCGTTGTGCCAGATTCGTAACCATAAAGACCATGTTCTTTTATGAACTGCTCAACTGCCCGTGGCATCAGGAACCGGACGGACCGGCCTGACGCGATCGCGCTCCTGAGCCAGGTGCTGCTGATTTCAAGCGTTGGCATGTCGGCCAGAACCCTGATGCTGGTGCCAATGCGGGCATCCTGCCGATTCGCATCCTCAAGGTTAACCGGCGATCCGGGCCGGGGCATCACCACGATGGATTCAAGCATTTCAGCGAGTTCCCGCGATTTATGCCAGTTGGGAAAATCGTGGAGGGTGTCCGAACCCATGACAAGTGAAAATCGGTGGCCCGGATGCCGGTCGCGGAGGGCCTTGACGGTATGGAGGGTATAACTGGGGGGGGAGAGCGACGATTCAATCGATTCCGGCCTCAGGGTTTCATGCCCGGCCAGCGCCAATTGCAGCATGTCGAGCCGGTAGTTGAAACCCGCCAGGCTCACTCCGGGCTTGTGGGGCGGATGGGCCGCCGGAACCATCCAGACCTGATCGAAACCGGCCCGGTCGCGCGCCAACTCCGCCATGGCCAGGTGGCCGACATGCACCGGGTCGAACGATCCGCCCAGGAGGCCGACGCGCATCGAGTCTGCCTCCCCCCGCTTCCGGCGCGACATCCGATTCCAACATTCTGTAACTTACACCATTCAGGCTAGGCGCACCGGCGATCCCGAAAAGGGTCCGGCGCGCGGAGGGTTCTGTTTCGTGGCGATTTTGGTCACCGGGGCGACCGGCCTGCTGGGAAGCCATGTGGTGGAGCGTTTGGCCCGCCGGGGCGAATCCGTGGTGGGCCTCGCCCGAAAATCAAGCGACACCGGATTCCTCGAATCGCTCGGGGTGCCCGTCCGCCGGGGCGACCTCCTCGAGCCATCATCCCTGGGCGCGGCGCTCGAGGGCGTCAGCCGGGTCATTCACTGCGCCGCGAAAGTGGGGGAATGGGGGCCTCCAGCAGAGATCAGGGCGCAAATCGAGGGTGCCAGCGCCAACCTCCGCGCCGCGTGCCAGGCCGCGGGTATCGGCCGCGTGGTTCATGTCAGTTCGGTCATGGTTTATGGCTATCCCCGTTTCGGCCCGGGGGAATTCAACGAGGACCAACCCCTGGGCCAGCGTGTGAATGCCGGCAACCACTACTGCCTCGCGAAAATCGCCGCGGAAAAGGTCTGGGCCGCTTTCCCGGGCGAGGTGGTGATCGTCAGGCCAAGCTGGCTTTACGGCGAACGCGACCGGGTCACCCTGCCAAGGGTGATCAACGCGTTCACCTCGAACATGGTGGCCACGGTGGGGGATGGCAGCAATCCCCTGAACCTCATCTATGCCGGCGATGTCGCCGAAGGTTGCGTTCGGGCCCTTCTCAAGGGCAAGCCGTCAAGCGCCTACAACCTCACCAGCCCGGGGCAGGCGACCCTGAGGGAATTCCTCGACATCGTGGCCGACGAACTCGGCTGCCCGCGCGTGAAAACCAGGCTGCCCGTCTGGTTCGCCTGGTGGCTGGGTTGGTACAGCGAGGTGAAGGGAAAGCTGATGGGCATGAAGCGGCCCCCGCATCTCACCCGGTACAATGTCGGCCTCGTCACCCGTTCGTGCCGCTATTCCATCCGCAAGGCCGCCGAGGAGTTGGACTGGCGTCCGGAAATGCCGTTGGCCGAAGGCGTCGAGCGGACGCTGCGCTGGCACATTGCCGAACTTCCGGCCACGGCCCGCCTGAGGCGCGAATCAACAGGAGACCCAAGGCCATGAGTTTTGGCGCCCGACTCGCCGAGGCGGTGCGAGGCAAGCGGACCCCGCTATGCGTGGGACTCGACCCGCGCTGGGAAAGCCTGCCCTTGGAGTTGCGCCAGAAACATGGCGACGGCCAAAAACCGCATGATTTGGCCGGGGTCGCCGCTGCCTATCAAGAGTTCTGCCTGACCGTGCTGGAACTGGTGGCGCCCCATACGGGGGTGGTGAAACCGCAGATGGCGTTTTTCGAGGGATGCGGACCGGCGGGGCTTGAAGCGGTGGCCGCCATCATCAGCCGCGCCCGGGAGATGGGTTTGCTCGTGATCCTCGACGCCAAGCGTGGTGACATCGCCAGCACGGCCACCGCGTACGCCGAGGCGGCATTTGCGGGCAGCAGGTTTGGCGGCGCCACCTTGCCGGTGTGGGGTGCCGACGCGCTCACCGTGAATCCTTACTTGGGAGAGGACGCGGTGGCCCCGTTCGTGGCCGAGGCGCGCAAGGCGGGCGCCGGATTGTTTGTGCTGGTTCGCACCAGCAATCCGGGCGCCGGATTGTTTCAGGACCTTTCTTGCGACGGTCAGCCGCTGTGGCGGCATGTGGCCAAGCGCGTGGCCGAGTGGAACGAGCCCGGCGTTGACGATTCCGGCTGGGGCGATGTGGGTGCCGTGGTGGGAGCGACCTACCCGGAGGAACTGGCGTTCATCCGCCAGGCCTGCCCCAAGGTACCACTCCTGATTCCCGGTTATGGCGCCCAGGGAGGCGCGGCCGAAAGCCTGAAGTCCGCTTTCCGGGCCGATGGAACGGGCGCCGTCATCAACAGTTCCCGCGGCGTCACTTTCCCCGGCCCGGCCGACGCTCCCGACTGGAAGGACCGCATCGTGGCCGCGGCGAAAAAGTCGGCGCTCGAACTTGCCGCGGTCGCCGGGTTGAGGTGATGGCGAACCGGTGGCCGGCCGGATAAAGTCACGGGATTACCGGAGACTTTGGCATGACGGTTGCCCTTTCCCTGCTAGCCTTGTTGGCGGTGCCCGCCGCTGCGGACCGGCCCAATGTGCTGGTGGTGCTGTGCGACGATTTGCGCTGGGACTGCATGGGCTGCGCCGGCCATCCCCACCTCAAAACCCCCAACATCGACCGCCTGGCCCGCGAGGGTGTGCGGTTCGCCAACGCCTTTTGCACCACCTCCCTCTGCTCCCCCAGCAGGGCCAGCCTGCTTTCGGGAAGGTACGCCCACAAGCACGGCGTGCGCGACAACTTCACCGAACTGCCCGTTGACCTTCCCACCTTTCCCAAGGCGCTTCAAGCCAATGGCTACACCACCGCCTATTTCGGCAAGTGGCACATGGGAGAAAACAACGATGAAAAGCGCCCCGGCTTCGATTCCTTCGCCACCCACAAGGGACAAGGCAAGTATTTCGACACCGAATGGAATCTTGATGGCGTTCGCAAGGTCGTGCCCGGCTACTACACCACCGTGGTCACCGACATGGCGCTCGATTGGCTAGCCAAGGGAAAGAAGCCCGGCAAGCCGTGGATGCTCATGGTGGGCCACAAGGCGCCCCACAGCTTTTACACCCCCGAGCCCAAGTACGAACATGCGTTCGATTCCGTTCCGGTCGCCTACCCCGACACGGCATTCAAGCTGGATGACAAGCCCGAATGGATCCGCCAGCGACTCGACACCTGGCATGGCATCTACGGCCCGCTGTTCGAGTTCCGCAAGAAGTTCCCAGACCGCTCCCCCGGAGCCGTGCGTGATTTCCAGGCGATGACGCGGTCTTATTGGGGCACGATCCTCAGCGTTGATGACAGCCTCGGCCGGATGCTGCGCCACTTGGAATCCTCCGGGGAGCTCGAGAACACCGCGGTGGTGTTCCTGGGTGACAACGGCCTGCTCAATGGCGAGCATGGCATGGTGGACAAGCGCACCATGCATGAACCTTCCATCCGCATTCCCCTGATCGCCCGGCACAAGGGTTTCCGCCCCGGCCATGTGGAAAACCGCATGGTGCTGACCACCGACCTGGCGCCCTCGCTGCTGGAACTGTGCGGCGCGGGCGGCTTGCCCGGAACCCAAGGCAAGTCGTGGGTGCCCCTGGCGCGAGGAAGCGAAACCCCATGGCGCGACGCCTATGTGTACATTTACGACTATGAGAAGCAGTTTCCCTACACGCCGAATGTGAGGGGAGTGCGCACACAGTCGCACAAATTCGTGCGCTATCCCCATGGCGACGGTTCACCCGACAGGCACAAGCCCGAGCTTTACGACCTCGCGGCCGACCCCGAGGAACGGGTGAACCGCGCCCTCGATCCCGCCTTCGCCATGATCCGCGCGCGGCTGGAAAAGCGGCTCGAGGAACTCAAGGCCGAGGTGGGCCTGGTGCCCGACCGCATGCCGCTGGATGGCGGCATCGGCACCGCCCTTCCGGATGCCAAGATCAGGTAACAACGGAGACCACCCATGCATCGGCGCGACGCTTTGGCCCTGTCAGCGGGGGCCTGCCTGGCCGCGGGAGCGGCGGCACCGCCCGCCAAGCTGAAGCTGAAACACTCGGTGGTGGGCTGGTGCTTCCGTTCCCACGGGGAGAAGTGGGACATCGACACCCTGTGCAAGAAAGCCAAGGCGGCGGGATGCGCTTCGGTCGAGCTGGTGGGCCCCGACGACTGGCCAACCTTGGCGAAAAACGGCATGTCGTGCGCCATCGGCCCTTCTGGGACGGCGCAATCATTCATGCGGGCTTGGAACAACAAGGCGCTTCACGCCGAGTTGCTGGCCAAGTCAACCTCCATGCTCGACAAGTGCGCCGCGGAAGGGATCAAGTCATCGATCGGTTTCGTGGGCTTCCAGTACCGCGACGCCTCGGATCCCAAGAGCGGAACGATTCCACGGGACGAGGCCGCCCGGTCGTGCGTGGAGGGATGGAAAATGCTGGCGCGCCACGCCGAGAAGGTCGGCGTGACGGTCTGCATCGAGCACCTCAACTCGCGGGTTTCCGATCATCCAATGAAGGGCCACCCCGGCTACCAGGGGGATGACATCGACTGGGTGGCGTCGCTGGTGCGCGAGGTCGGATCGCCACGGCTCAAGATCCTGTTCGATGTCTACCATGTGCAAATCATGCACGGGGATGTGGTGCGCCGGCTGGAGGCGCTCAAGGATGTCATCGGGCATGTCCACACGGCGGGAAACCCGGGCCGGGGTGAACTCGATTCCAATCAGGAAATCGGATATGCCGCCATCGGTCGGGCACTCGACAGGCTAGGTTACCGGGGATGGGTGGGCCACGAGTTCATCCCCACCCGCGACCCCGCCGCCGGCTTGGCCGAGGCCGTGCGGGCGCTGGAAGCCTAGGTCGCCCGGGAGGTTTTGCCATGCTGCTGCTCGCGTCGTTGCTCGCCTTGGCCGCCGAACCGATTTCGGAAGCCGGCATGAAGGAACTCAAGGCGCTGGAAGGGGAGTGGCACCTTGAGCGCATCGACGCCGAGGGCCAGATGACCCTCGTGAGCCCCAACGATCCCGCGAACCGGCCCGTGATCGCCATCAAGGGAACGAAGTGGAAGATCGCCAACAACGACAAGCCCGTGGTTGTCACGCTCATCGATCCTGCGGTGAATCCGAAACTGATCGACCTCGATTTGCCCAACGGCGACGGCAAGCCCAACTCGCGCGAGGGCATCTACCGCATCGAGGGCGACAGGCTGTTCATTTGCATCCATGTGGGCGGGGGCAAGGAACGGCCCGCCGGGTTCGAGAAGGCGGGTTCCGAGCAGACGGTGCAGGCGGTGCTCATACGCAGGAAAGATTAGGCCGCCATGGCGCGCGCGGGGCGCTTCCCTTGGCGGCTCAGGCGTTCCATCCAGCCATCGCGACGCGTCAGCCCGCCTCCTGGCCCGAATCCTCGGCGGGGTCGGGCAGGGGCTTGAAGCCAAGCCTTGTCTCCACGACCTCGGCGGCCTGGCACAAGCGCCCCAGGACGCGGGCGTGGAGGTTCGCGAAGTAGTCCACGGCCTTCTCGGCGGCCGAGTGGATCTCTCCGGCCTCATCCTCGGCCGGCAACTCCTTCACGAGGTATTCGCCAATGGAAAGATTCTTGTTGGCGTGGTCGAACGGGTAGGGATGGGCCTTGAACGCCTCCTGGATGGCTGCGATTTTCCCGCGCATCACCCCCACGATTTCCTTGAACCGGGGCACCAGCTTGTCGTTGGAATTGGCGTGATTCTCGAAGAAGGAGGCGAGCCTTTCGAGGGCCAGCTTGTCGTCCCAGAGCGACAGGAGGTTTGGCACGGCCTCGGATATCTCCACGAGCAGGCCGGCCAACCTGGATATTTCATCACCCTTGAAACCGGCCGATGCCACATCGGGCGCGTATTCGGGCGTTTGCGCCAGGCGGACCGCCGAATAAAGCCTGGCGGCGTTGGCTGTCTCAAACGGCGACATCTGGGCCGCCAAGTTTTCACGGTCGGCCGTCGCCTTGGCCTGTTCATCGGAGGCCGCCTTCCGGGTGGACAGGTTGCGCTTGAAGTCGCCCTTGCCAACGGGCAGTCCCACATCGAGCAACACGCCGGCGATTCCCGCCTCGATGAGGATGTCGTGGGATTGTTCGTAGGTCTTGCGAACCGCCAAGTAAGAGGGAACATGTTTCTGGGCCAGGGCGCGCGCCTTGCCCAGGCGGTCGGCAACCGCCGCCGCGTCGGTCACCGCCCTGGATATCTCCCTCGGTTCGGGAAGTTGCCGGTGCAACAGCGGCGCCGATTGGTGGAACCTCTTGAGCGCCTTGATTGATTCCTGCTCGGCCTTCTGGCGGTCCATGAGTTCGCTGACGGGATGGATGTCCGATTCATCGAGCTTGTCGCCCAAGACCTGCCTGTAGAAGTCGAGTGTCACCTCCCTCGCGCGAGCGCTGAAATCCCTGAACAGGAGCGCGGCGGGCCATTCCAGCCGGAAGATGCCTTCCGCCTCCTCCCGCTCGGCGTTGGCGATGCGGGCGCTGTCGGCGGGGTGGGTGTCGAAGAATCCTGTCCGGGATTCCCCGATTTCCTTGTCGATGCCCTCCTTCACACTGGCCGGCAACTGGCCGGCGTTGTGCATGATGAGGGTGGGCATGTCATCGCAGAGGCGGCCTTCCCGGTAGAAGTCGGCGAGGTCGGACATGGCGCCGCCGTTGGCGATTCCCAGCAGCCTCAGTTGCCGGGCCGTCGAGGCGAAGGTGTCGCTGCCGGCAAACCGGGCCTCATGGCGGTCGGCGTCGAATTCCATCTGGCGCATCAGCACGCCGCTGAAAAAATGCCCGACCATCATCAGCAGCCACAGCACCCCTCGCGACAGCCACACGCAGGCCCTGGCCACATAAAGCACCCAGCCGATGCGGATATCGAGCGATGACGACCACGCCAGCAACCATTCATCCCACTCATCGCGCTCATGGACCACCCGCTGGAACCAGAAGTTGACGGAGCGGATGACGAAGGTGAGGCGCATGCCCGCGCCCTGGGAGAAGTGGCCGAATTCATGGGCCAGCACCCCTCCGAACTGCCGCATGGTGAGGCCGGCGGCCAGCGGCATGCCGATCGTCAGGACGAGGTCGTTGCCGAAGAAGCTGAGCCAGCCGCTGCGGAAACTGGCCGAGGCGTTGACCTCGTTGTCGATGTCGATTCGCCGCGGCTTGGGGGAACCCACGGCGGCGCAGATGCGCTCGACGAAGTCGAACAGGACCGGTTCCTCGCCGTCCTTGAGCGACCGCCATCCCGGCTTGGGCGCGGCCCGCGCGAACAGCGGCTTGAGCATGAAGAGAATCATGATCCCGCCGGCGACCATCGGGGTGATGTAGAGCAGCAGGCTGAAGATCATCGCCTTGCCGCTGTTGCGGGTGCCGCCCACGCCGCCGCCAAGGAGCCAGGTGTTGGATGTGGTGTGCCACCACACCAAGCCAGCGACACCGACGATCATCGCCAGGTAGATGAGCGGCAGCAGCACCATCAGGAAGGCGACAACCAGGGCGGAAACCCTGTATCCCAGCGGTTGCCTCACCGGTTCGATCTTCGCGGCGGTGAAGGCCGAGCCGATCCGTGCCGGCACATCCTCACGGCGCGGGGGGGCACCCGCTCCCGGGGCGTTGCGCGCCGACGGGCCGGGCCGTGGCGGAACCGCCGGTGGACTCGCCACCACTTCCAGCCCCTCATCAATCACCTCGAGCGCCTCGGGAATCAAAAGCGGCCGCTGGCAGCCCGGGCACTTGGCCCGTTTTCCGGCCATCGCATCGGGCGCGTTGAGCTTTTTTCCGCAATCGCAACTGACGGGGATGGGCATGGCCGGTTCAACTCCGAGTTGGCCCTCCTTGGCGAATCTTTCCGCCAATTTAGGAACCAATCATGAGGTTGGCATGATTGCACTCATGGTTCGCGCCGGGCTGGAGGGCTTCCCATTCGGCCAACACGATGATTGGTCCGGTGCGCCGGTTCCCGACCTTGGCCAACCGGCAAACCTGCTCCGCGCGCCCCAACCCCGCGATGCCGGAGGCCAAACCCCCGGCGGGCCGCGATTCGGGTGGACTTTTGGCTTCCGGCTTGGTTATGGCCGGCCCCAGAACCACGGGAATGGGGTGGCCGGTCCATGGATCCGCAGCCGTTCATTGAACTTGTGACCGAGGACGAGGGACTCACCGGAGACCTCGACGAGGAAGGCGCCTCGAGCCTGGTCCGCGAGTTGTCCGAGGCCGTGCGGCGCATCGTTTCCGCCTGCTCGACGCAGAACCAGGCGGAAACGCGCGTGGCGGCGGCGCGCACCAGCGGAAGGGCCTTGGCGCGCATCGCGGCCAAGCTGCAGGACGGCGACCCCGACGCGGCGCGCGCGATGGCCCAGGCCCAGGGATGGGCTTGGCCGGCCGGGGGCGCGGCGTCGGCGGCGGAACTGATCGGCAAGCTCAAGGACAAGCTTTCCGGCTGAACAAACCGGGTTGGCCAACGAAAGGGCAGGGAGGCCCCATGGCGCGAAGGAAGAGAAAGGGAATGTTCGGATGGATCTGGTCGCTGGTGGCCCTGGGCGCCGGCGGCACCGGGTACCTCTCGAGCGAGCAGATCCAGTGGCTCGTCTGGGGCGCCAAGCAGGTGCAGAAGGAAGTCGCGGTGCTCCAGGGCGAGGCGGGGTTGGGCCAGGCGGCCGACAACCAGAACGACCAGCCCGTGCGCGTGTACTTCACCAAGCCCGAGAACAACGGGCCCGCCGCGGGCGACCCCGCCAGCATGCTCTGCGGCTACATCGACGCGGCGCAGCAGACCATCGATGTCTGCTGCTTCGAGCTGGACAACAAGCTCATCACCGCGGCGCTCACCAAGGCCGTGCAGCGCGGCGTGAAGGTGAGGCTGGTCACCGAGACCGACTACATCGGCGAGAGCGGCGTGTTGGCCCTGAGGGCCGTCAATGTCCCGGTGGTGGATGACCAGCGACCCAGCGCGCTCATGCACAACAAGTTCATGGTGTTCGACGGCAAGGCCGTCTGGACCGGGTCGATGAACTTCACCGAGAACTGCGCCTACCGCAACAACAACAACGGCATCTACATCCAGAACTCCCGCTTGGCGGACAACTACTCCACCAAGTTCAAGTGGATGTTCGAGCAGAGGAAGTTCGGAAGCGCGCCCCTGTTCGGGCAGATTCCCAACCCTACCGTGCAGGTGAAGGGCGACTTCCCGATCGAGAACTACTTCTCCACGCACGACAAGGGGGCCTCGCATGTCGTCGACACGGTGAAGAAGGCGACGAAGTCGATCCACTTTTTGGCGTTCAGCTTCACGCATCCGGGCATCGGCCAGGCGATGCTCGACAAGTCGCGGGCCGGGGTTCATGTGGCGGGCGTCTTCGAGAAAAGCCAGACCACGAGCGGGCACACGGAATACCAGCGGATGAAGGAGGCCGGCCTGCCGGTGTTCCTCGACGCCAACCCGCGCAACATGCACCACAAGGTGATCATCGTGGACGGCGAGGTCGTGGTGGCGGGGTCGTTCAACTTCAGCAACAACGCCGACCGCACCAACGACGAGAACATGGTGATCATGCACAACGCCGACATCGCGTCGAAGTTCGAGGGCGAGTTCCAGAAGGTGGCTGGCCTGGCGGGCTACGCGCCGCCGGGCGGCGCGCCGGCGGCTCCCAAGCCCGAGTCGGGCTTCCCATTCAACCTGACGAGTTTCCCGAAGATTCCCGGCAGCAAGTAAGGCCCCAGGAACAACGCCCATGTCGCATTCGCTGGCGGCCGCATGGATTTCACTCGGATTGATGGCGGCGCAACCGGCGCCCCAAGGGATATCGCCACCCACGGCGCTGTTTCCCGCCGACCTCTCCACCCCGCGCTCGGCGCTGGAAAGCTTCTCGTTCGCCGCCGAGGGGATCCGACGCAATGTTCGCGGCTCCATGATCGCCGCGATCACCATGTGCGACTTCCCCGAGGGCGCCAGGCCCGACGAGGTGCGCACCCTGGTGGCCATGCTCATCGAGTCGCTCGACATCATCTCGCCGCCCTTCGTCAGGGCCACCACAGGCACGACGGGCGACACCTCGCTGATTTACTCGAAGGACGGCCACCGCGTCTCGCTTTCCAGGGGCGCCGACGGAAAATGGCGGTTCGACCGCGCCACGATCATGGGCGTGCCCGCCTTGCACCAGGACCTGATCCGCAACTGGAAGCAGTTCGAGGCCGACCGCGGCAAGCTGGTCGAGGGCCTGGGCGACCCGACCCAACTCTTCGAGACCTTCTTCAAGCGACTGTTGGCCCAGGACTATGAATCCGCCGCGCAGTGCCTCGACCTTTCGCTGCTGCCGCCCGAAAACCGCAAGGCCAATGGAACCCGCCTGGCCTGGATGCTCGGACTGGCGATCCAGCGGGTCGGGTTCGTCTTTTCCCAGGACATTCCGGTCGACCCGTCGAGGCCGCCCTACCTGTGGTACGCGGGCCTCGAGGGCTTCGTGGTCGCCGAGCGGGTGGAATCGGAGGGCCAGCAAGACCGCTGGGCCTTCAGCGCCATCTGCGTCGGCCAGATCGAGGAACTGTACGCGAAGGTGAAGGACAGGCCGGTGGATCCGCGCTGGACCACCCTCGGCATGGTGATCGCCCCCCTGGAAAAGACCGCCAACCAGAAGGCCCCGCCCGAGCTCGACAGGAATGTTTCCTCCCCGAGGTATCTCCTGCAGGCGTTCCTGCGCGCCATCGACGAGGCCGAGCACGACGACACCTACCTCGAGAAGGCGGCGGAGATGCTCGACCTTTCCTACCTGCCCGCCGACGAGGCCAGGAGGGTGGGGCCCCGTCTCGCCGAAAAGCTGGAGGTGCTGCTGCGCAAGATCAAGCCGGTGCTGGCGGACATCGACGACCGGTGGTCCTCCCCGCCGGTGACGCTCGCCGACAAGCAGTTGAGGATCCGGATATCCCGGAGGCCCGATGGCAGATGGTGCTTCGACCGGGAATCGGTGCTCCGCATCCAGGCGATGTACGACTCCCTGACCTCGGCGGAACGGGGCCCGGCGGAATTGAGCGCGGGCCGCTCGTCCCCCCGGGAGACATTCGTCACCTTCCTGCGGGCGATGAACGACAACCACCTGTCGGCGGCGGCGCAATGCCTCGACCTGAGCGACATCCCGGTTTCGGCGCGCGCCAACCTCGGCCCGGTATTGGCCGCCAAGCTCAAGCTCGTCATCGACCGCGTCGGCCGGGTCTACTTCCACGAGATCCCCTCGGAGACCGACGGCCCCCGCTACCTGTGGCACCGCGGCCCGCTCGGGCGCATCGCCCTTTCAAGGCGCGCCGACCAGCTTGACGCCGGCTGGCGGTTCACCGACGGCACCGTCGCGGGACTCGACCAGGCGATCGCCCTGATGCAGGACTTGGCCACGCCCGACGACCTCGAGGACAGCCCCAACCGCAACCCGAACTTTCTCCTCACCCCCGGCCTGTGGATCCGGTGGCACATGCCCGTGTCGCTGCGCTGGCAGCCCGGCGTTTGGATCCGGTGGCACATGCCCGAGTCGATCCGCTGGCAGCCCGGTTATCTGGCCATGTGGCAGGTGATCGGCATCGCCATGGCGATCGGCGCGCTTTGGCTCGCCTATGTGGTGATGCACTTTCTCGTCGACCCCATCGCCGCGTGGCTGGGGAACCTCAGCACCCGGGCGGACCGCCAGCGCGTCAGGCGCGAACTGCGCGGCCTCAGGTTCTTCATCATCGT
>JAGWVO010000431.1 GCA_018970845.1 Planctomycetota bacterium | reverse complement strand
CACATAAGGCAGTTGATGCAAAGCGCCTTCGGCACCTTGCGGAACGGACCCGGGTATCCAATTGGCCTCCGCATCCTCAAGAACCTGTTCGATGCCACCCTCCAATTTGAGTTGGGCTTTTCCGGTTTTGATGGCGGCAAGCAACTCCCCAAATTGACGGCGTCGAACTTGCGGATTGGGATGAAGGGGGGCAAATAGCTCGAAGTCCCAACGAGGCTGGTTGGCCGCCTGCCCCGTCGAAAGGAATGCCGCCAAAAGAATTGGTGCGGTCAGAGCCATGACTTACCCCAAGCCATTCCGCGCGAAGGCCCACGCCATACCATACCCCACAAGGTAGACACGAGTGAAAAGCTGGGATAAGCCACCACGCCTTCCCACTATCGCATTCGGATTGACTGTCAACTTTGGAGAAACCGGTTGGATTGGTCTGGCATTCATGTGGCTATCACGGGCGCCTCCAGCGGAATAGGCAGAGCTTTGGCAATCGCATTGTCACGCCAGGGAGCAAGCGTTGGCCTCATTTCCAGACGGCAATCCGAACTTTGCGAGCTTGAAAACTCGTTGCGTTTGCAAGGAGGCAAGGTGGCATCGCACTCGGCGGATTGCCGCTATCCAACGGAAATGGACGAAGCCATCAAAAAACTTGAATCGGCACTGGGTCCAACCGATGTGATGGTCGCATCCGCAGGCGTGGGATATCCCACGGCGATCGATTTGGAAAACCTTGAACAAACAACTGAAACCTTTCAAACAAATGTTCTGGGTGTGATCCATGCGTTTCGATCTGTCCTGCCTGGAATGATCCATCGGAAATCAGGGCAGTTGGCCGCGGTGAGCAGCTTGGCCGCATTCAAGGGATTCCCCGGGGAAAGCGCCTATTGCGCCTCCAAGGCCGCCGTGAACATATTTTTGGAAGGAATGCGAATCAGGCTGAAGGGTACGGGTATCGTTGTAACGACCATTTGCCCGGGATTTGTGAAGACACCGATGACTGATATCAACAACTTTCACATGCCATTTCTGGTGAGCGCCGAATCCGCTGCTCAAAAAATCATGAAGGCCCTGGAAAAACGGCAATCCGTGGCATGCTTTCCTTGGCAGATGTCCGCGCTAGTCGGACTCCTCAGGGTTTGCCCGGACCGCCTCATCCAATGGCTTTTCGCCGACTACAATTCCTCTTCTCCCAACCAATCCGGCTGACAGTCTGGTTTTCTCAATGCGTTCAATCGGATGTAGAATTGAATATCCATCCCTTTCAGGAACGCACCGATGCACGACGAACTTCTGAAACTGGTGGACAGGCGGAATTTGGATTCGGAATCCGCCGGAAATCTGGTCAAGGAATTGCTGGGCGCCTCGCACGATTCTGCTTGGAAAGGAGCCATACTCGGGGCCTGGGCCTGCAAGGGCGAAACCGCTGATGAACTGGTTGGGGCCGCCCGGGTGATTCTTTCAAAAGGGCTGCCACTCGACTGTGACGGGCAAGTCCTCGACACTTGTGGCACCGGCGGCGACGGCTGGAAGACATTCAATATTTCCACGGCCACGGCGATTCTCGCCGCCGCGTGTGGAGTCAGGGTTGTCAAGCACGGCAACCGTGGGGTGTCCAGCACCTCTGGCAGCGCCGATGTCCTTGGTCGATTGGGAATCAACCTTGATGCCGGCCCGCTCCATCAGAGCGAATGCCTCAACAAGGCCGGAGTCACATTCTGCCTGGCTCCAAGGCATTATCCCCTGCTTTCGGCATTGATGCCGTTGCGCAAATCACTCGGGATCAGGACCCTTTTCAACGCCTTGGGCCCGCTCCTCAATCCGGCCAGGGCCCGAAGGCAATTGCTGGGAGTGGGCCGACCTTCATGGATGAGGCCGATCGCTGAGGCGGCGATGCGACTGGGAAATGAAAGAACTGTTTGCGTGCATGGATCGGATGGCCTCGACGAGGTGACTCTCGCCGGCCCATCCACCCTGGTTGTCGCTGAAAACGGATCCCTGCGGGAACACACCGTGACTCCGGGCGAGTTCGGACTTCCTGTGGTGCCAACAAGCCTTTTGGCGGTGGACGGTCCCGAGGCAAGCGCCCAAAGGATTCGAAGGATCCTTGGCGGCGGTGATGATCCCGGCAGGCATGTCGTGGCAGCCAATGCTTCCGTAGCACTTTGGACAGCGGGAATAGCGGGCGATTGGAAGGAATCGCTTCCACGAATCAATTCAATTCTTGATTCAGGAAAGGCACTCGAAACACTGGAGCGCTGGGCAGAGGCTTCAAACGGTTAAGTCGGATGATGGGACGAGCATGAACAAATCCCGCAAGGTGATTGTCATCGGTGATCCGGGACTCGACGGCGCCGTCGCGCTGGCGATGGCCTTGGCATCCAACCAGCTCGAAGTTGTGGCCACCTTGGCGACCGCGGGCAACATCGGCCACGAACAAGCCACGAAAAATATGCAAGCTGTACTTGGAAGGCTCGACCCCGCGCGATGGCCACGCCTTGGAATCGCCCCGCAGGCCAGCTACGAACTTGACGGCAAGGCCTGGCATGGATCCAACGGCTTGCATGGGCTCGACTGGCCGAGCGCCACCCCGCTCAACGCGCCACCCTCCGACCGCCTGCTTGTGGAATTGGCTCGAAAGCATCCGGGGGAATTGAGCCTGCTCAACCTTGGTCCTTGTACCGTGTTGGCGCAAGCACTTGATCGGGAACCAGCGTTGCCCGAACTACTGAGCCTCGTCGTGCTGGCGGGCGGAGCCTGGCGTGATTCCGGCAATTCCCAGCCCGGTGTTGAGTTCCATTTTCACTGCGACCCGGATTCCGCGAGGAAGGTTCTTCACTCCGGATTCCGCCTCAGGCTTGTTCCCCTTGATGCAAGCAGGCCGATGGTGATTTCACCCGCGATGATGACGGACTGGGGAAACAGCACCCAGCTTGGCGGATTTCTAGCCGAACTGATGCCTCATGGTTTGCGTCACGCACAATCATCCTTGGGAATCGAGGGGGTGCCGGTCGAGGATGTCGCCGCCCTGCTGGCCTTGGAGTTTCCAGAGTCTTGCACGCTGCGCCCCATGGCCGTCGACATCGAGACAAAAGGAGAAATTTCAAGGGGCATGTCGATTTTCGACACCCGAAGGCAACCCGGCTCGAAGCCCAACGCCGAGGTCGTCCTTCACATCGATCCCGAATGGTTCCAGAAAACTTTGGCGACGCGC
>JAGWVO010000430.1 GCA_018970845.1 Planctomycetota bacterium | reverse complement strand
GCGACCGGGCATGCCCGTCGAGTCCACCGAAACGGAAATGCCGGGGGCCAAGAGGCCGGCAAAGGCGTCCGACCGATGATCAGCCGCTTTTTCATCGACAGGCCTGTTTTCGGGACCGTGATTTCCGTTGTCATGGTCATGCTTGGGCTTGTTTCCTATCTTCGGCTGCCACTGGCCCAGTACCCCGAGGTGGCACCGCCGGTTGTCCAGGTGACCGCCACTTTTCCAGGTGCCAACGCCAAGACCGTCGCGGAGACAGTCGCCGCGCCGATCGAACAGGAAGTCAATGGCGTCGAGGACATGCTCTACATGTCGAGCCGGTCGACTAACGACGGCCGGATGAGCCTTGATGTGACGTTTCGGACGGGCACGAACCTGGACATGGCGCAGGTGCTGGTGCAAAACCGTGTTTCCGCGGCGCTTTCCCGGCTGCCCGAGGAGGCCAGGCGCCAAGGAGTGAACACCCGCAAGAGGTCGCCCAGCATCCTGCTGTGCGTGAACCTGGTTTCCGAAACCGACAATCAGTCTGGCCAGCCTCTTTATGACACGCTTTTCCTTGGCAATTATGCCACGACCCGGCTGAATGACATGCTCGCCAGGCTTCCCGGCGTCGGGGCCGTCGAACCGTTGGGCGGCCGTGATTTCTCGATGCGAGTCTGGCTGGATCCCGACAAGATGGCCTCGCGGTCGATCACCGCCGAGGACGTGGTGGCCGCGATTGGTGAGCAAAACATCCAGGTCGCGGCGGGGGTGCTTGGACAGCCGCCTGCTCCGGAGTCGGTCGCCTTTGAACTGGCTATCAACGCGCGTGGCCGCCTGCGCACCGAGGAGGACTTCGAGAGGATCATCATCAAGACGGGTTCCCGTGGCCAGAATGTCTACCTAGCGGATCTTGTTCGCGACCAGGAATACCTTGTCCGGCTCGATCCCGAAAGGATGGCGAGGGCCGGAACCGGCACCACGCAGGTTCGCGAGGCCCTCAACCGCGCCGGGCATCTGGTTGGACCGGGCGAGTCCTCCGAATTCAGGATGAGAAGCGCCCGCAGGTCTCCCTGGTCGATCCAGTTGGATGTTGGTGGAAGCCAGGTCGCCCTGCGGGAACTGATCAGGCCATCCGGCGGAATCCTCACATCAAGCCAAGGGGTGGAACTTGGCGCGAAGTCGTATGCCGTCAACAGCTATCTCGACGGAGTCGAGTCGGTTTGCGTCGCGGTTTACCAGCAACCCGGCTCCAACGCCGTGGATACGGCCCGCAGGATCAGGGAGTTGCTTCGCGAACAGTCGTTGGTGTTCCCCCCTGGAATGAGGGCCGAAATCGTCTATGACACGACCGTCTTCATCGAGGAATCCATCGCTGTCGTCTACCACACGCTCGTGGAGGCGGTGGTGCTTGTCTTGGCTGTGGTTCTCCTGTTCCTGAAGGATTGGCGAATCACCATACTTCCCATGATCGAGGTTCCCGTGTCGCTGATCGGGACTTTCGCTGTGATGGGACTCTTGGGTTTCAGCCTGAACAACCTGTCCCTGTTCGGCCTGGTGCTCGCGATCGGCATCGTGGTGGATGACGCCATCGTGGTGATCGAAAATGTCGAGAGGTGGATCGCCAAGGGGTATGAACCCAAGGAGGCCGCGCGATTGGCCATGGACGAGACCGCTGGCGCGGTCCTGGCGATAGCGATTGTCCTGGCGGCGGTTTTCGTGCCCACGGCTTTCCTGACCGGTATCAGCGGCCAATTTTTCAGGCAATTCGCGTTGACCATCGCTGGTTCAACCCTGATTTCCGCCATCAACGCCCTGACAATGACCCCGGCGCGTTGCGCCTCGATCATGAAACCCCACGGAAGCGGCCATGTTGAGGATCCCCTGCCGCCGTGGGGGCTTCCCCTTGCCGGAGTCTTTTGCGGTTGGTTTCTCCTCCCCAGTGTGTTGCCTGACGCCATCCCGCCGTTGGCGGGGAAGGCCGGCGGAGCGATCGCGGCTGGCTTGGCCGGCCTTGGGCTTTCGGGGGCTCTCAACAGATTCCTGAAAGTGGTATTTCATGGATTCGACCTGTGCCTGGGATCCGCATCGGTTGGTTATGAGGCCGTTGCGCGGGCCTTGGTCAGGCGGGTGCTGTTCATGTCAATCGTTTATGTCGGGTTCCTTGCCCTCACGGGATATGGCTTTTCAACGACCCCGGTCGGATTTGTGCCGACGCAGGACAAGGGTTACCTGATTGTTGCCACGGAATTGCCCCAGGGCGCGAGCCTGGGAAGAAGCGACCGTTCGATCAGGCGACTGGAAAAAGCCATCAGGCAGGACGAGGCGGTGGATCATGTGCTTGCCTTGCCTGGATTTTCGATTCTTTCCGGATCCAGTATTTCCAGCAGCGGCGCGATGTTCGTTGTCCTCAAGCCGTTCGAGGAGAGGATCAGAAATCCGGAACTTTCCGCTTCCGCCACGATGGCGCGGCTGCAGGCGGCCTTGGATGGCGAACTGGATTCCGTGAACTATGTCCTCAACGCGCCCCCCGTGGACGGAATCGGAAGCACGGGAGGCCTCAAAATCCTGGTTCAGGATCGGTCGGGGGCGGGCCTGGAGTCGTTGGGAGAGGCTGTTCGCACCCTTGAATCCGAGGCCTCCGGCGATCCAAGGCTGGCTGGCCTGTTCACGACATTCTCAACCGGGCAACCTCAGGTTTACCTTGATATCGACAGGGAAAAAGCCAAGACGGCCGGCGTCCCCTTGTCCGGGATTTTCGCGGCCCTTTCGACCTACCTGGGCGGCACCTATGTCAACGACATCACCCTCTATGGAAGAAATTGGCAGGTCAATGTCCAGGGAGACGCGAGATTTCGGCTCACTTCCGCTGATATTCGCATTTTGCAGGTCCGCAATAAGGCGGGAGCCATGGTTCCCCTTGGAACCCTTGTCACGGTGTTGGAGGAGGCCGGCCCGGCCATCGTGAACAGGCATAACCTCTATCCTTCGGCGGAGGTGAACGCCATCCAGGCACCGGGATTCAGCTCAAGCGATTCGATGGCCGCGATCGAGGAACTGGCGAAGAGGGCGCTACCCGGTGGGTTCGGTTACGAGTGGACGGAATTGGCGCTTCAGCAAAAGATGGCATCGACTGATCCGATCAACTTGTTCATTTTTCCCCTGGGGGTCGCCTTCGTATTCCTTGCGCTGGCCGCTCAATACGAAAGCTGGACTCTTCCGGCCGCCATTTTGCTGATC
>JAGWVO010000429.1 GCA_018970845.1 Planctomycetota bacterium | reverse complement strand
GCATCAGCCCGGCACGTCGAAGGCGCGGCCAAGCCTCCGCTGAAAGTTTGGAAATGCCATCCGCGCCAAGGCCATTGCGGCCGATTTCGAGCCAAACCAGCGATTCCCGCGATGCGCAAGTTGCGAGAAACCCCGCGGAATCGCCGCCTAGAAGATTGCCTTCCAGGCCCAGCGCCTTGAGCTTATGGCCCAATGAAGGCGCCAGTTTGCCCATGCCCTCGTCGCGCAATGAATTCTCGGCAAGGTCGAGTTCCACCAGCCTTTCCATCCAGCGCGCCTGGGCGATTTTTTCAGCACCCTCGGGGCCAAGGTGGTTCGATCCAAGCGAGAGGCGGCGAAGGGATGGGGCATGCCACGCGGCGATGGCGTGGGCGCCATGCTTGGCCAGGCTGTTTCCCATCCAGTCGATCCGCTTGAGGAGCCCAAGGCAGGGCGCCCGTGTCATCATTCGTGTGCCGCGGGCCTCTGCGTGGTTGCCTGCAAACCGCAACACCCGCAGGCTGGTTGGCCCGCCATCCTGGAAAAATTCGGTGGCCCAGCCGATGTTGTTCCGCGAAAGGTCGATTTCCCGAATACCGGTTTTGGACATGAGCGACCAAACCGCCGCGGCCCCTTCCGCGCGCAGCATGTTGGCCGAGGCGTCGAACCTCCTGAGGCGCGGCCAGGGCCTATCAAGGATTTCCCGGGCGGAAACGGCTTCAAGGGCGCCATCGGTGATTCCGAGGGAAACAATGTCGGATGGAATGATCCCCGAATCAAGAAGGCGCCCGACATGGCCCCGCCAGCCTGGCCCGGCCAGGGAGACTTCCAAGGCCCCGGCCAACATGCCTTGAGGGAACGAAGGCGGGCCGGTCGGCGCCCACAGCTTCCAAGACCTGACGACCCTTAGTTCGCCGCGAGGTTTCGCGGGCCACGCCTCGGGATCGCCTTCAAACCTCCAAGGCAGACCGGCGCGGAAGGAGATGTTTCTTCCAACCGAGGGTCGGAAGGTGGCGCGCCATATCCTGGCGCAACTGTTCCAGAGCCTGGCAAGTCTTCCGTATCCGGGGCTCATCCGATGCCGCCAGCCTTCCAGCGGCCCGGGTGGCCATGCCCGAACCTTGCCCGGGCCAAGCAGCAGACCCGGGCGGGATTCCTCCATGGCCGCGTGCAGTCGAATGGCCGATGCCCTGTTCGCATCGCCATTTCGCTCGACGAGGTCGGCATACACCAGTCGCGAAAAGATGTCCAAATGGAAAAGCGCCGCCTCATCGGCGGCGCGGATCGATTCGCACAACTGGTTGGCCAAAGCCCCCATGGCCGGGACCCGGGTGCCGTCAGGCTCCCTCACCGACCTTGAATCGAACGAATGACTTGGCCTTGAGTCCGGCGGCCTTGAGCAGTTGGCCCACGGTCTTGCTTTCGTCCTTCACGAAGGTCTGTTCCTCGAGGCAGCTTTCCTTGAGCCAGGTGTTGACCCGGTTCTCGGCGATCTTCTCGACGATGTTGGCGGGCTTGCCGGCGGCGGAGGCTTCCGCCTGGCTCTTGGCGATCTCCTTCTCCTTGGCGATGAGTTCCGCGGGAATCTCATCGCGCGAGACGGCGACAGGGAGCTTGGCCGTGATGTGCATGGCGATGTCGCGAAGCAGGGTGGGATCGGGCTTGCCCTCGCCCTCGGCCACCACCAGCACGCCAACCGAGCCATCGTGGTGGACATAGCCGCCGACGGCGGCCCCCTCGAGCCGCTTCATCCGGGCCACCTTCATGTTTTCCCTGAGAAGGCCGACGGCTTCCCCGACGCGTTCATTGACCGACCGCCCTGATCCGGAGTGATGCGGTTGGCCCAGCAGTTCCTCAGCGGATGCCGGAACTCCCTTGGCGGCGATATGGTTGGCCAGGTCGTTGGCCAGGGAAACAAAGTGCTCATTCTTGGCCACGGGGGCCGATTCGCATCGCAGTTCGATCAGGCCGCCATGCTTGCCGCATGGCGAGACAAAGAGTCCGATACGCCCTTCGCCCGCCTCGCGGCCGGAGGTCTTGGCCTGGATGGCCGCGTTTTTCTTGCGGAGCACCTCGATGGCCTTGTCCAGGTCGCCGTTGGATTCAACAAGGGCCGCCTTGCAGTCTCCAAACGGCGCATTTGTACGATCGCGAAGCTGCTTGACAAGTTGGGCGGGAATTTCAGCCATGGTTCGTCCTCGGGAAAGGCTTGAGCGGATTCAGCCCCGTGATGTGTCGCCTCGGATGCGGTCGGGCCTTTTATCCCGTATCCGGGAGGCGGATTCAGGTTTTCAAACCGGAATCCGCCGGATTGGGTTGACTTGGCTTGGCTGGAAAGGCCGGGAAAACTAATCCCGATCCCGATCGCCCAACTGCCGCTGGGGCCGGGCGCGGGGTTCGTTGCTTTCCTTGGCCACCACGGCGGCGCGTCCTTCGACCACGGCGTCGGCCAGTTTGGCCAGCACCAGTTCGATCGACCGGATGCTGTCGTCGTTGCCGGGAATCGGCAGGTCGATCAGGTCGGGGTCGCTGTCGGTGTCGATGAGCGAGACCACGGCAATTCCCATGCGCTGGGCTTCCTTGACGGCGATGTGCTCGCGCTTGGGATCAACCACCACCAAGGCGTTGGGCAGCTTGGTCATGTCGCGGATGCCGGCGAGGTTCCGCTGAATCTTCATGAGCTCGCGGCTCAAGGTGGACACCATCTTCTTGCTGAAGGTGCGGATGTGGGCGCTTTCAGGCGCCTTGGCCAGGTCAAGCCGACCCGTTTCGTTGAGCATCCCCTTCATGTAGGCGTTCAAGTCGGTGTTCTTGGGGTTTTCAAAGGCGGGAAGCCACATGGCCTCAAGTTCCGTGAGGCGCTTCAGGCGGTCGCGGATCGTCCGGTAGTTCGTGAGGGTTCCACCCAGCCAGCGTTCGGTGACATAAGGCATTCCGCAGCGGCGAGCCTCGCGTTCGATCGCTTCCTTCGCCTGCCGCTTCGTTCCGACGAACAGGACCAGGCCGCCACCGGCGGCGGAAGTGATGTTGTTGAGGTACTTGTGGGCCCGCAGGAGGCCGCGGACGGTCTCTCGCAAGTCGATGATGTGGATAAGGTTGCGTTTGCCGTAAATGTAGGGGCGCATCTTGGGGTTCCACCGGCTTGCCCGGTGGCCGAAATGCACGCCTGCCTCGATGAGATCCTCAACTCGAACGATCGACACGCCGTCACCTCACTGGTTGAATTCAATGGTTTCGCACCACCG
>JAGWVO010000428.1 GCA_018970845.1 Planctomycetota bacterium | reverse complement strand
CCTTCCGGGATCCACGGCCATGGCCCGCCAGCATCCCGGAGGCCTGGATGTCGCCGTGCTGTTCAACGCCAGGCGCGAGAAGACGATTGACCAGGACAATGCCGCGCTGAAGAAAGCCGTCGAGTCGGCCTTGGCGAAGCCTTGAGCCGCGAGGCTCACTCGTTGTCGGTTCCCTTGAAGTTGAACCCGTCGATCACCTTCTGGTCGGTGAGGGCCGTCAGCATCCAGATCCCAAAAAGGATCGAGAAAATATTCATGATCGGCAGGATGTAGAAGGAGATCCAGCAAAACAGGTCTTCATGGAGCAGGTCCCAGGGCTTCCACATGAGCATGATCCAACCGAGAAGGTTGACGGGAACCAAAGCCATGATCGCGCTGGTCATCGCCCAGTTGTAGGATTCGAGAGTCACCATCTTGACTCCGCCGATCGCCATCACGAACGCCCAGACCAAAACCCCGAGGCTTGTGAGGACCCAGGCGAGTCGGGTTGGCTTTTCAGCCCGTCCGATGTAAGCCTCGCCAGCGTCGGCTTCCTCCTTGGACATTTCCGTCTTGCCGTAATCGGGTTCGCGGGCCTTCTTTCCGTTCCGGTCCACGGGAATCGGCCATTCAAGCTTGTCGAGTTCGGCGTCCTTGAGCCTTTGGGTCCATTGGCTGCTGCCACCTTTTCCTTCCGCGGCAATTTTCGCCGTGTAAAACTCCTTGAGCGATTGCATGGGTGTCAGCAGGCGGTCCGCGAAAATGAACGGCCATACCCCGATCATCATGCTGGCGAAGGAAAGGATGATCATGATGGCGCAGTGCCATAGGTAGTTGTTGGCGATGGGTGTGACGATGCCGATGGCCGGGCCCCTCAGGTCCTTGAGCGAGGTGTCGGGGCCGTAGTTGATCTCCTCCTTCTTTTTCTTTTTCTTCTTCTTGCCATCGGCTTCGCCCTTCTTGCCGGGTTCCTCGTAGGGGGCGTCGTCGACGGCGGAAACGCCGTAGGAGGTGATGTTCTTGTCATCCTCGTCGTCATGCTTCGGGGCGGGTGCCGGTGCCGGCGCCTCCCCGCCCGCGGTGAACGACTGCTTGCACTTGGGGCAAGCCACCTTCTTGCCCGCCGGAACCGGATTGGCCGGGCGTAGCACGGCCTTGCAGTGGGGGCAATCAAGGGTGGGGCTGGCCATGGGCGGGATCTCCCGTGTCTCTGTTCATGATCCGATCAGACCAATCTATCCGCGGGGATGCGCCAAGTCATGATCGCGGCGCGTTGACCAAGAACCTCGACATGGACGGTTTCCTTGGGTTTCCAACCCCGCGCGGAAGCGACTTCCTTCGCGAGTGCGGCCTCGCTGGTCAGGAAGCACGCCACTCCCCCCGGAACCAGCACCCTGTCGGCCTCCGCCAGCACGCCGCCGTAAAGATCTCCAAGATCCTGCCCCGCCGCATATTGCTTGCCGAAAGGCAGGTTGCATGCCACGGCATCGAACGAACCATCGGCAAGCGGGAGCCTTCTCGCATTCCAGCGGCAAAGGCGCGCAGGCGTCCAGCTTCGAAGGTTGATGGCCGAGCATTGGAGCGCGTCGGGGTCGATGTCGCCTCCCGCCAAAACCGGATCGGCCTTTTCCCGCGATTGTCTCGCCAATCGCAACGACTCCGCCAGCACCGTTCCCACCCCGCACATCGGATCAAGGATTCGCAAGCCGGGCCGCGCACCGATCTGGCGAGCCATCGCGGCCGCGACAACAGGCCTGAGCGAGGCGGGGCGATGTTCCTTTTTCCATTGTCGGTGGCGCATCGTGCGATCCGAGAGCCTGACCCCGCAAACCGCCTGCTGTTCATGGATCGATAACCAGATTTCAAGGTCCGCCAATTCTTCCTGGACCTTCCATCGCGGATGAATAACGGCACCCAACCCTCGGATCAGCGATTTTCTTGCCGAGTGCCTCTGATAAACATGCCGCCCCTCCTGCTGGACCACAAGCCAATAGCTGGGCGTACCCTTGGGCTTTGGCCGGATGGCATGATGAATCTTGAGCAGGTTTGGCCAATCCGGCTTTGCGGCCGTCCAATTCTCTATCAGATCGAGGTCAGCCGCCCGCCTGGTCAGGTCGTTCGTTCCCCAAGCCAATAAAAAAACATCCTCAACGGTTTGAAGTTCGAGCAATCGCTCGTCAACCTCCTCGACCCTGAAAACCACCAATCCCGACGCTGTCCTTACAATTTCCCCCCCAAGCCTTTCCCGGATTTCCGCGGCAGCCACCGTTTCGAGGCCCGGCGTGGTTTGGGCGTAGCAGGCGGGGTTGCGAGTTTCAGCGGAGCGGCGGGGTGCCATGGGGAGGTCTCCGGCGCCGGGAGGGAGAGTGCCCCTTGCCCGGAATGCCCGCTTTGAGATACATTGCCATCTTGCGTAGTGGCCGGTTCATCCGGTCCGCCAAGGCATTCACATTAGCAGCGAACAAGTCCCAAGAGGTGGAATGGCATGATCGACCTGAAGGTTTTGATGGTCGAAAAAGAGGATTGTGACGCCGGCACCGTCCAGCAGTTGCGAAACGCGCTGCAGACAGACAAGACGCAGGCCAAGGTCCTGCGCGACGCCGCGGACACCTTGAAAAAGAAACTGGGCAACGCCCAGCCTGACGCCGCCAAGAAACTTTGCCTTAAGCTCGGTATATCGCTCTATTTCCTCGGGCATGGTAACGAGGCTTCCCAATATTTGGCCCAAGCCGAAGGCCCCTTGGCCGCGTTCTACCTCGGAAGGCTGCAGGCGTCCGCCGGCAAGCATGAAGAGGCTTTCAAATCGTTCGAAAAAGCTGAAAAAAGCGGATACAACGCTGCCCAGGTGAACCTTCAGAGAGTGGGATTGTTCAGGGAAACAGGCAAGCATGACAAGTGTCGTGAACTTCTTGAGAAGCACAAGGACTTGGCGAGTCATTCCGCGGAATACCACTACCAAAACGGCCGCCTGCTTCTGGACCAAGGCCACCTGGCCAAAGGTGCCGAGGCTTTCGAGGCCGCCATCAAGAACGACCCGGGCCATGCCGCATCGCTGTTCCAGCTAGGTCGGCTTAACGACATTGCCGGCAACGATGATGACGCGATTGCCTTTTATGAAAGATGCCGCCAACAGCCTCCCGTCCAGGCCGGGACATTGACCAACCTCGGCATCCTTTACGAGGATCAGGGGCGGTTTGAAAAGGCCTTCGAATGCTTCCGTCAGGTGCAAGTCGGGCAACCCGCCAATGAAACCGC
>JAGWVO010000427.1 GCA_018970845.1 Planctomycetota bacterium | reverse complement strand
GTACCGGGAAACCCAAATGCCCACATCCGGGTTTTTCTCGGCGGTGCCTCCGAACCAGGCGGCGACGAGGCCATCGCGGGTATCGGCGATGGTGGTGGCATGGCAACTGGGGAACGGCGCCTTCTCGTAGATGAATTCCGATTTCAGCACGGCGGGGTCCGCGGACATGGCGACAAGGCAGATGAGTTGCGCGAACATGGGCAGGCTCCCGTCACCGCGCGGCTTTGCGGCGCGGGTTCTCCAGATGATAAAACCGGCCATCCTCGGCGCCACCCAGGAAATCTGGAATGCCGTCACCCCGGAAATCCACCACCGTGGGGCTGACATCGTGCCCCTCGATGTTCCGGGCGGCCAGCGGGCCCTTGCGCTCGAACCTCCAAAGGCCGTCCTTGCGCCCGAGGCCCTTGTAAAGATCCGCGTTGGCTCCATTGAGCAGCAGGTCGGCAATTCCGTCGCCGTCCCAATCCGCCAGGCAGAGCTTGCGCCTGCCGCTGCCGCCCGCGGCGCGATCGGTGAGCCGGAGAGGCTTGCCCGAGGCATCGACCAGCGAGCGAACCGGGGGCTTGAGGGCCAGCTTGCCCGACACGCGGTGCCGCTCGAAGAACGCGAGATAGCCCTCGTGGTCGAGCATCACCAGATCGGGCAGGCCGTCACTGTTCAGGTCGGTCACGAACGGCGTGGTGCGCCACTGGGTGGCCAGCGTGCCCGGTTCAGGGTTCCACCATGTCCATGCCGGCTTGGGCGGGGCGCCCGGCCACTCGACAACGACAGGTTCCTCCCCGGCCAGGGCCGGCCGCGCGCGCGTGCCGATATTCCGTAGCCACTTCACCTTGCCGTGGATCGAGTTGAAGACGATGTCGGGAAGGCCGTCAAGATCCCAGTCGGCCACGCTGATCGTGGTGTAGCCCCACTTGGCCTCGGCCGGTCCCTGGATGCTGCCGTTGGGGCCGGCCATCACGCGGAACGGCTTGCCGGCCGCCTCGACGCGCCGGGGCGCGGCCCATTTCGGATTGGCCACTCCGGGGCCCGAAAGGTTCTCGAACCATTCGATCACGCCCGCGGTGTTGCCCGAGACGATGTCGGTGTCGCCGTCGCCGTCCCAGTCGAATCCCACGGGCGTGGCGAGCGCGCCGCACTTGAGCGTGTCGGCCTCCTGCCGGAAATAGCGGGGAGGCAGGAACAGCGGAGCCCTGTCGAGACCCAGCTTGCCCGTGTTCTCCACGAACGCCACCCGGCCGTCCTCGTCGCCGACGATGAGGTCGATGTCGCCGTCGCGGTCCCAGTCGAAGGCCACCGGCACGATCATCTGGAGGTCCATGGCCAGCCGGCCGCCAAGGGATGATTTGAGGGTTTTTCCGGAATCGTATTGGGGCTTTTGCCGCGTGCCGGTGTTTTCGAAATAGGTGAAGCCGTCGAGGAATTCCCCACAAAGCAGGTCGAGGTCGCCGTCGCCGTCGAAGTCGGCGAGGTTGGGCGAGGGGCAGCCGAAGGTGTCGATGGGCTTGCCCCCGGCCGCGAGCTTGAACGGCGCCGCGTAGGCGGGCGATGCGGCACTGCCGGTGTTGCGGAACACGAAGATGAAGCCATGAAGCGGGCCGTTGGTCCATTCCCCCCGGGCGTTCCACGCGTCGTCCCAACCGTAGTCGCTCCAGTCCTCGATGCCGACGACGAGGTCGGGCGCGCCATCGCCATCGAAGTCGGCAAGGCGCCACTGGTTGTGCCTTACCTTGGGGCCCTTGGGTTGCCGGTAGGCCGGTTGGTAGAAGCGCGCCGGAACGCCAATTGGTTTCCTGTTGGCGAGGCCGGTCGTGGTGAACCCCGGATGTTCGAACCCCGGCGACAATACGCGGAGTCCATCGGGCATGAAACTGGGCATGACATAGTGGACGGTGGGCCCGATTTTCCGAGCCGGCTTGAAGACGGGCATGGGGTTGGCGCGGGTGTCGCCCGTGGCGTTCTCGAACAGCCAGAGGCCATTGGAAGGCTTGTCGGGGCAGGAGACGATGAGGTCGAAATCACCGTCGCCATCGGCATCGCATGGCACCGGCCAGGCCCAGAGGCCCACGCCGAGATCGACCGTCAGGCCAGGATGGTTGTAGGCCAGGGGCCTGAGTTCCTGATGTGGAGCCGCCACCAGGAAGGCGAAAACGGCGAATTGCATGGAAACGGCCCAAAAAGCCAAAGGCGCCGCGCATGGTCGCGCAGCGCCTTGGAGTTTATCGAAAGAAACGGAGCCAGCTAGTGGTCAGTCGAGGTTGGTGACCTGACCGTCGTCAGCACCACAGATGAATTTCAGAGTTCCAGCATCAATGGAATCTTTGAGGAATCGGACCGACCCATCGGCCATCACGGCGTTGCAACCGCCAGAGTGGAAACCGAATGGTTCATCATTGGGGCCGCAGTTGTTTGTTTGCCAACTGCATGTGGTTGGGCCGCCGGTCGGGCTGTTGTTGTTGTTGATCTTGGCAAGCTTGCTGCCCGAGGAGTTGCTAGGGCCGGAAACGCCATTGGTGGCGGCGTCCGGATCGGCCCAGGCGAACACGCGGCGGGCATTGTTTGCGGGAGAGGTCATCGGAGTTGTCGGGCTTGTAAGGGCTGAAACTCTTCCCCCGCTGGCATTCGCGCCAAATAGTCCGACGGTAGGGTGAGCGCGACCAGCGTCTTCAATCACCAAAATGGTGTTTGAAGATCCATCGGTGATGGCGCTGATTTTCCTGCCATCGCAGGTCATGGCACCATAAACACGGTCATTGACACCACCACGGGTTCCGTAGTTTGCGAATGTGGGCGTGTTCGCAGTGGCGGTGGCGCCGGTGATGATGTCGCTCAGGGCAACGGCCATGTAGTCAATGCCACCGAGGCCACTGACAGGGTCACGCGATGGGCCGGCGATGGGAGTGCTCGGGCAAATGTAGGTCTTGATTTGGGTCTTGGAGGCGGCAAAAGCGGGGGCGCCATTGGCTGGGTCGTCGTAGGCGCGGCCAAGGGACTTGGGGTGAAGGCTTGCGGTGTTGTAACCGGAACCTGCGCCAAAAGGATTGAAGGTGGTGTCAAATTGCTTGTAAACGGCCTCCTGCTCGATATACGGCAGGATTTGGACCGACCAACCGACGCATGTGTAGGTGACAGTTCCCGCTGAAGATTCGCACTGGCCCACGGACGGGGTGGTGCCGTAAGAGCTTTCAAAATTGTGGATGCCCATGCCGATTTGCTTGAGGTTGTTCGTGCAGCTCATGCGGTTGGC
>JAGWVO010000426.1 GCA_018970845.1 Planctomycetota bacterium | reverse complement strand
CAGGTGGCCACCATGTGGGCGGGTTCGTTTCGCTTTCCACGCCATGGCTGGGGCGCCAGATACGGAGCATCCGTCTCAAGCAATATCCTGTCGTTGGGAATCATGGCGGCAACCCGCCGCAAACCCTCATTCTTGGGAAAGGTAATCATTCCTGAAAAGGACACATGCAACCCGGCTTCCAAACCGGCCTCGGCCTCCCGCTCCGTTCCCGCGAAGGAATGCAATACTCCGGATACAGGACTGGAACGGGCGGCCTCGCCCAGTATTTGAATAAGCCGGTCGGCGGCGTCACGGCAATGAAGGATGACCGGTTTGTCCAGTTCCCGGGAAAGCGCCAGGTGACGCCGAAGCGAATCCTCCTGCAAGCCCGGCGGAACTTCCTTCCAATAGTTGTCTAGGCCCGTTTCACCCAAGGCCCTCACCGCATCCAACCTGGCCATCGATTCCACCTTGATCCAGGCTGACTCGAATGGTTCCTCCAGCAAATGACACGGATGAAGCCCTGCCGTGGGGAACATCCAGTCGCTTCCCTCGCAAAGCTCAACGCACTCATGCGAATTGGCGGCGGAAGTCCCGACAACAATGGCGGCGACCAATCCCGCCCGATGGGCGCGCTCGGCAACCGGGCCTATTTCGTCACGCAACCGTGGGTCTGTGAGGTGGCAATGGCTATCTACAAGCCCCGGACCAGATTTCATTGGGTCGCGGCCTTGGGAAGTGGCCGCCCTTGGCCGGGTGCCGCCTCAGGCAAATCAAGCAACCATTCAGCCCGGGCCGTCATCGCTGGCTCGCACCACGAGGTCAGGAGGATGGGCGCGACTCCCGGAACCATCAGCGGCAACAATCCAAGGCCAACGACCGCCACGGCCCGGGGGTTCCATTCCATGAACGCTTCATTCAGCCCCACCCGACCAGCCTGCCTCCGGGAAAGCAACACGATCAACAAGATTCCGAATCCGGCAAGAAGAGCCATGGTCATGCTTGCCCTTTCAAGGGCGACAAGGCCAAGGACAAGACCGACGAATCCCAGAGTGCCGGGCAAGCCGCATTGAACCAGGGTCAACAGTCTCAACATTCCGGCAGGAGCGCCCCTGCCCTTGCCAACTACAGAAACAACCGACCAAGCAAATACGGAACCAAGAACGGCCGCCAAGCCGATGAACAATCCACCGTTAAGCGCCCAAGCCATATCCTCGGGTTTGCCGCTGCCTGGCCAGGAGATCGTTGAGGAAATGGCGATCGCGGACATGGCACATCCAACCGATCCAACCAGCGTCGATACGCTCCTGGCGCCCGAAAGCACGACAAGGCTGCCGATCAATCCCCCCAAGGGTATCCATGGCCCCCATCCAGAAAGCGCTCCTCCCGCCGCAAGGACACCCGGGATCATTGGCCACGCCGCCTGAAATAATACGACCAAGCCCAGCACACCAAAAATGGACAGGACCATCCTTGCCGCGGGACTTTCGTTTGAATCATCGCTCCAAGCCATGGGAGCCGGCCACACATTCAGTAGCAAACAGGCGGCCAGAATGAGGAAAATGGCTGAAACTGTAAGGGCCGACCCGCTCTTGAGGAGTTTCTGACGCCGCTCGAATCCTGAAGCTTCGTCAGAAATGAACTGTTCCATTTCGACCGTTTCAGAAGGTTTTGCCATTCCCCGAAACTTGGCGAGGTCAACCTTGGCGCGCCAGCGTTCAAGGGTCAGGGCCTCCACCTCCCTGCCATGCCAGGCGGCGCGGGCCACGCGCGCCAGGACCGTCAGATCGAAGGTATGGTAAGGAAGCGAGTGGTAGGCCTCATGATGGCGGACCTCGGGCTTGGACCGGACCTGCTGCCATGCGAGCTGGTCGAGACGATCGGGGGGCGCGTGATCATGACAATCAATTCCGCGCAGCACCACCGCCGCAAGCAAAAGGGCCACGGTCGCCGAATATCCGGATATTTCAAACCGCATCACCATGCCCGCCGCCATGCCCGAAATTCGAGCCAATTGGCTGGCCAGAACCGTCGCAAGGCAGGACAAGCCCGCCAGCACGGCCAAGTTTTGCCAAACGCACGCCGCCAACAGGGAGCTTTCAAGGGCTAAAAGGCAAAACCTCCAAACTCCCGGATGGGACGATGGCCGCCACCCCGCCACGCTGGACGCAAGGATCGCGAAGGTTATGCAGAGGATGCAGGCCATTGCCGCGCCATCAATCGCCCATAGGAGATCGAGTCCCCAGGCGCCCGCCCACCGGTTTCGGGCGACCCAATCGATCGATGAACGGACCTGATGATCATCGGCAATGTCGGCGACAGCGCTGCGGTAAGCCAGGCTGCCCTTGTGCCGAAACTCCATGTCATTGAGCACGCCAAGTTGGTCAAGGGTGTCGTACTTGAACTGAATCAGGATGGCGATGGCCGTGCCAAGCGTCGCCACCGCGACCATGGTTGTGACCCAGGCTCCCAGGTCGGGCCAGCGTGAGGGGCAGGCCAAGGCGACAAATCCGCCTATCAGTGGAATGAACACAAGGCACGCCATCCAAATGACATCAAGCTCGGGCATGAAATCGTTCCTTCGCCTGTTCCGGGGCCCCTTGGCAGTTGGGCGTGACGGGCACCTGACCGGGGCGATAGGGTAACGACTGGTCGCGGATGGGAACAAGGCGGACCCGAATGGCAAGGCCCATGCGGATAGGAATGCGGCGCTGGCAACCCGGGGGCCCCTTTCTCAAGGCCGGCTTTCGCCCGCTTCACGCCAATCGCCCGCCATTCAACGGATCCCAAGAACGGGCCGAAGACCATCAGGAACGCCGATTCCGCCGCTCGGCCCTCGCTTCCGAGCTTGAAGCCCTCCTGTTCACATCGCCAGACCCGTTGTCGTTAAGGAAAATCGAAGAATTGCTTTCCACCCGGGCGAACATTCCGGATGCCCTCGCCACCCTGGCCAACCAACTTCGGCGCGATGACTCGGCGTTTGAGTTGGTCGAGGTGGCTGGCGGGTTCCGGCTGATGACCAGAAAAAGCTTGGTTCGATGGCTTTCCGTCCATCGGCAACGGAATTCTCCCACCGAACTCGCGGAACCGCTCCGGGATACCCTCATTGTCGTCGCCTACAGACAACCCGTGACGCGGGCGGTGGTTGAATCCGTGCGGGGTGTCCCCTCGGCCGATCACCTGAAACAACTTCTTGAACTCGGCCTGATCAGGATCGCCGGGCGTGAAGCCACCTTGGGCCGTCCGGTGCTCTACCGGACAACAAG
>JAGWVO010000425.1 GCA_018970845.1 Planctomycetota bacterium | reverse complement strand
GCTTCACCCCCAGGCGCCTCGAGGCCGAGGCTATCCGCGACGCCATGCTGGCCGTCTCCGGCAGGCTCGACTTGGCGCCCCTAGGACCGGCGACCCACGACATCAATGTTCCGAACCGATCCCTCTATGTGCAGACGGCCCGCTGGGACAGGGCCAATTTCGCCACCCTGTTCGACGCCGCCAATCCCGATGCCTCGGTGGAATCACGGGGATCAAGCACCGTGGCCCCCCAGGCCCTGTTCATGCTCAATCACGCCTTCGCGCAATCCCAGGCCAGGCACCTGGCCGAAAGGGCCGCCCGGGAAGTGCCCCAGGGAGGCGACGACCGAGTCGCGCGCATGTTCCGGCTCGCCCTGGCAAGGGCGCCGGCGCCCGGGGAGGTTTCCATCGCCCGGGATCTTCTCGGCTCGCCGGCCGGCGCCGGCAAAGACCATGGCTGGATCGACCTGGCCCATGTCCTGATCTGCGGCAACGAGTTTGTTTATCTGGATTGAAACGGAAAAGCCCGAAGGGAAAGAGGTCGTCATGAATCGGCCCAGTCGAAGGCGAATCCTCGCGAGTTCCGGCGGCGGGTTCGGCATGCTCGCCCTTGCCGACATCCTCGCCGCGGCGGAAAGGAAAAGCGGCATGGAGGCCCGCGCCGCCAACCCGTTCGCGGTTCTCAACCCCCATCATGAACCCAGGGCCCGCCGCGTCATCTTCCTCTACATGCCGGGCGGCCCGAGCCATGTCGACCTGTTCGACCCCAAGCCGAGGCTCTCGCGGGACAACGGCAAGCCGCTGCCTTTCGAGAAACCCAGGCTTGAGCGCACCAAGACCGGAGAACTGTTCGCCTCCCCCTGGAAGTTCGCCAGGCATGGACAATCGGGGGTGGAGGTGAGCGAACTGCTTCCCAACCTCGCCTCCCGGATTGACGACATCTGCGTCATCCGTTCGATGGTCGCCGACAACATCAACCACACGGGCGCGGCCCTCCAGATGTGCACGGGGGAGCAGGCGTTCTCGCGGCCCAGCATCGGTTCGTGGCTGTTGTACGGCCTGGGCGCCGAGAACCAGGACCTGCCGGGATTCGTGGTGGTCAGCCCGGCGGATGTGTTCCAGGGCGCGCAACTTTGGGCCTCGAGTTTCCTGCCAAGCGCCTACCAGGGCACGCTTGTTCGCGACATGGCCAATCCGGTCGCCAACCTCGCTTCCGCGGGCGGCCTGGAAGGTCAAAGGCGAAAGCTCGAATCCCTCAGGCGGTTCAACGAGATCCACAGGAATTCGAGGCCGCCGGATTCCTCGCTCGACGCCCGCATCGCGTCGTTCGAACTGGCTTTCCGGATGCAGTCGGAGGCGCCGGAGGCGTTCGACCTGTCGCGCGAACCCGAAAGCGTCAAGGCGTCGTATGGGGTCGGTTCACCGGCCACCGACCTGTTCGCCCGCCAATGCCTGCTGGGCCGGCGCCTGCTGGAACGGGGCGTGAGGTTCGTGCAGCTTTTCGATGCCCCGGCCAACAACGCCTGGGACCACCACAGCAACATCCGCGAGAACTTGCCCCGGCGTTGCCAGGCCGTGGACCTCCCCATCGCGGCGCTTTTGGCCGATCTCAAATCCAGGGGAATGCTTGACGACACGCTCGTGGTGTGGGGCGGGGAGTTCGGCCGCACGCCGACCGCCGAGCGTGGCAACGGGCGCGAACACCACCCGTTCGGATTCACGATGTGGCTTGCCGGCGGGGGCGTCAAGGGGGGGATGACCCATGGGGCCACCGACGAGTTCGGCTGGCATGCTGTGGAGAACAAGGTGCATGTCCACGACCTCCACGCCACCATCCTTCACCTGATGGGCCTCGACCACGAGAGGCTCACCTACAGGTTTGGAGGCCGCGACTACCGCCTCACCGATGTGCACGGCCATGTGGTCCGGGAGATTCTCGCGTGATGGGTGGCACCCGGCTTGGTGTTCGGAGACGCCATCGTCCGCTGCGACGGGTTGAAGATCCTGCAAATTGGCAAACGGGTCGGAGCCGGGTCATGTGGAAGTGACTTGAGATCGGCCTGCCCGGAGGCTTGGAATGATCCATCCAGCGGCTCTGCTTTGCACTGGAATCCTCATGATGATGGTGGCATTGGCCCTGACGGCCTTGTTCCTGGCTTGGAGCGTTCCCGCATGGAGACGCGGACTCGGAGAAAAAGGGACCGAGCCCGCCTATGGAGCCAGCCTCAAGGGATGGCCCGCCCGCCTCGGCTCCGCCGCGGTTTCGCTTGGCATCGGGATTGCAGCGTCCGTGGCATGGGCGGGCTGCTACTGGGTGTTGGCCGCATCTGGATTCCTTACCCGGTGAACCCACAGTGTCATGTTTGGAATCACGGAGAGGCTTTCGATGGCCCGGGCAGCCCCACGCATGCGATCTCCTGGCCGTTGCGCAGGTACACCCGGTTCCGGCTCATGATCGGGTGGTTCCAGGTCTTTCCGTCGATCACCTTGACCTTGCCAATTTCGGCATGAGCATCAGGGCTGGCCTTCACTAGCGCGAGTTCACCTTTCTCCGTGGAGATCAGCAGCAGGGATTGGCTGGCCAGCAAGAGGCATTGACCACTGCCGTAACCGCGGGCCTTCCACTTGATCTTGCCATTATCCAGATCTACACAGCATAGAAAGTTGTTGTCAAAACCATAGGCATGAAGGTCGTGAATGACCATGTCGTTGTAGTAGGGTTTGAAATGGGTGGTCTTCCAAATTTCAGTGGTGGACCAACCGCTGCCTTTACTTTCGACGCGTATCCGCTGGGTGCCCACTCCCAGACCAGTGCCGATGACGAGATCTTTGTCCCCGACCACCGCCGGCTGCAGGCAACGGACGATGCCGCTGGTCGGCCAGGCGTGCTCCCACAGCAGCTTTCCCGTATCAGGGTCATAGGAGGCAGTTCCCTGGTCGGAGGAGAAGATAAGTTGGGGCACGCCGCCAAATGTGACGAGGTGAGGGGAAGCGTAGCTTTGTTCCGCGTTTGTTTGGCGGGAGGACATCCACGCGGGTTCCCCAGTGTCAAGCCTGTAGGCAACCAGGGTCTTGTTCTTGGCTCCGGCAAAAACGGACACCAAGCCATTGTGGACCAAAGGTGATGCTGAGAATCCCCATGAAGGCACCGTGGCGCCTGTGACCTCGCGCAGATCGTGTTTCCAAAGTGAGGCGCCCGTGAAGGCGTCAAGGCAAACAAGGTGCCCGTTGGCACCTTGGCACAACAGCCTGCCATCATGATAGGTTG
>JAGWVO010000017.1 GCA_018970845.1 Planctomycetota bacterium | reverse complement strand
GTATTTAAATTGCGATCCAGGTACGGAATCGGGATCGTTAACCAGACACTTAAGAGCCCTGAACGAAGTAAGGTGCGAACTGGCTTGGTTTGGAACTGATTGGAAGAAATTGTGTTTCAAACAATCCAAAAAAAATGAGGCTTGCCCTAGGAGGGAGCGAATCCCGCGATCGCCTCGGCCAGCGACTGGAGGAACCTCGCCGCGGGCGCCCCGTCCACGACCCGGTGGTCGAATGTCAAGCTCAGGGGCAGCGTCGGCCTGAAGCGGAAGCCATCCGGTTCCACGGGCACGGGATCCTTCACGATGGCCCCCAGGCCCAGGATCGCCGATTCCGGATGATTGATGACCGGATTGAAATGCCCGATCCCGAATGTTCCCAGGCTTGTCAGGGTGAATACCCCGCCCCTCATGTCAGCCGACTTGAGCCGGCCGGCGCGCGCCCGTTCCACCAGCGAGCGCGACTGTTCCGCCACGCTCCTCAGGGTGGCCCGGGCGACATCCCGGATGACGGGAACAAGCAATCCCTCGGGCGTGTCCACGGCCAGGCCGATGTGGAAGCCGTCATCCGGGGGAAGCGCCATGCGGGTTTCAAGCCAGCGAGCGGCGAGGTTCGGGTGCGACGGAAGGAGTCGGCCCAGGAGGAACAGGATCATGTCGTTGAGGGTGGGGGCCTTGTCGCCGTCGGTCTCCTTGAGCCTCGACCGGGCTTCAATCAGTGCGGAGGCGTCCGCGCGCGCCAAGAGCGTGACCGGCACGCCGCTCTGCCTGCTGGCGACCATGTTGCGGGCGATCAGCCGCCTGATGGCCGAGATGGGCACGATCTTCCCGCCCGGGATCTCCGCGTCGTTTCCCGCGATGGCGCGGACATCCCGTTCCCGAACCCGGCCCCCCTTTCCCGTTCCCGTCACGCCTTCGAGCGAAACACCGGAGGTCTTGGCCAGTCGGCGCGCCCGGGGAGTGATTGCCGCGGGCGTTTCCCCGGCCGGGCGTTCAGGCGCGGAACGGGACATCGGTTGAAGGTCGTGCCGCCCGATCCTGCCGCCGGGCCACGAAGGCTTGACCTTCGCCAGGTCGATGCCCATCTGCCGCGCCAAACGGCGAACGGAAGGAGGCGCGGCGGGCATCGTTGAAGCTTCCGCTGGTGAAACAACGGGCATCGTTGGAGCACGCGCGGACGAAACGGCGGGCGACAAGGGGGGTTCCAACCGCGAATCCCAGCGGGGCTCCTCACCCGGGGCGCACAGCATCCCGATCATCCTGCCCACCGGAACAACCTGCCCGGGCGCGGGGGCGTCGGGCGCCAAATGAAGGATGCCCTCGCCGATCGACTCGATGTCCTGCGTCGCCTTCTCGCCTTCCAGGCAAAAGAGAGGCTGGCCGGCGCGCACGATTGAGCCCGGCTGCGCCAGCCAGGCCGAAAAGGTTCCTTCCTCCATCGACCAGCCAAGGCGGGGTACGCGGATCTCAACCCCCATGGTCATTCCTCCAGGAGGCCGCGGATGGCCGCCACGACCTCCGGCAGGCCGGGAACCACCGCGGCTTCCAGCGACGGGCTGTAAGGGGTGGGCACGGCGGCGCCGGTCAGCCGATGCACCGGGGCATCGAGGTCATCAAAGCCGTCCCGGGCCACCAGCGCGGCAACCTCGGCGGCAAAGCCGCAGGGGCCGGCGGGCTCATCCACCACGAGCAACCGTCCGGTCTTGGCCACCGATGCCAATATGGCCGCGGAATCCAGCGGCACGACCGTTCTCGGGTCGATCACCTCGATGCTGGTTCCCTCCTTGGCCAATTGCTCCGCGGCGGCCAGGCAGAGGTGGTTCATCCGGCCCAGGGCCACCACGGTGGCGTCGGTGCCCTGCCGCGCCACGCGCGCCTTGCCGAATGGAATCTCGAGGTCGCCCTCCTCCACCGGCCCCTTGGCCTGAAGGATCTCCCGGTGCTCCAAGAACAGCACGGGGTTGTCGCAGCGCAGGGCGTGCTTGAAAAGGCCCTTGGCGTCGCGCGCGGTGGAGGGAACCGCGATCCAGAGTCCGGGAACCTGGGCCAGCATGCCGTAATAGCTGCCGGAGTGGTGCGTGGCGGCGGAGTGCCCGATGCCGATGCACCCCCTGAGCAACACGGGCATCCTCAGCCTGCCGCATGACATGTATTGCATCTTGGCGATCTGGTTGACGATCTCGCCCCAGCCGTCGAGCACAAAGTCGGCGAACATGAAGTCGATCACCGGCCTGGCTCCCGCCATCGCCGCGCCACAGGCCAGGCCGACGAAGCCGCGTTCGCAGATGGGGGTGTCGCAAAGCCGCTCGCCGCCAAAGCGCGCATGGAGTCCGGCGGTGGTGCGGAAATTCCCGCCCCGAACGCCGATCCCCTCGCCCATGACAAAAATCGAAGGATTCGCCTCCATTTCCTCCGTAAGCGCCTCGAGGGTGGCCTGTGACATGGTGATGGCACGGGCGCCGGGAGCGGGCGGGGGTTCCGAAACGGCGCGCCCGGGCGCGGCATGCACATGGGTGGTGGCGTCGGCGGCGGAAGGGACGGGCGCCGACTCCGCGGCAAGCCTGGCCCCGGCGACAAGGCCCTTCACATCGGCCTCGATCGCCTCAAGCTCGCCGGGCGGCACCTTGTGCTCCCCGGCCAGCTTCGCGCGGAACCTGGCGATGGGGCAGCGCTCCTTCCACGCCTCGACATCCTCCCGGGTGCGGTAGGTGAAGTCGCCCATGCCTTCGGCATGCGCGCGCGTCCGGTAGGTCTTGCACTCGATGAGCGTCGCCCCCTCCCCGGCCCTGGCCCGCGCCACCGCCCGTCCCGCGGCGGCGTGCACGGCGAGGATGTCGTTGCCATCCACCTCCTCGCCGGCGAGCCCGTAGTTGGCCGCGCGCCTGCCGACATCCGGTATGCCGCTGGCGTAGGCGAACGGCACCTCCGTCGCGAACTGGTTGTTCTCGCAGACGAACAGCACGGGCAGCTTCCAGATCGCGGCCATGTTGAGCCCCTCGTGGAAGGCACCGTTGTTCACGGCGCCGTCACCGAAGAACGCCACCGCCACCCTCCCGCCACGAGCCAGCTTGAAGGCGTAGCCTCCTCCGGCGGCCTGCAGGATGCAGGGGCCCACGATGCCGCTGGTGCCCAGCATCCCGATCTCGGGAGCGAAGAGGTGCATGCTTCCCCCCCGCCCTCGCGAGCAGCCCGTCACCCGGCCGAACAGCTCGGCGATGAGATCGACGGGCGGCATTCCCTTGGCCAGCGCGTGGCCGTGGCCGCGGTGCGTGCTGAAAACGACATCGCGCGCGTCCAGGTGGGCGCAGACCCCCGAAGCCACCGCCTCCTGCCCCACATAGGTGTGGCAGGCGCCGTGGATGAGCCCCTGCTGGTGGCAACGCGCCAGTTCCTCCTCGGTGTGCCGGATGACCAGCATCGAGCGGTACATGGCCAGGAGGGTTTCGCGCCCGGCTTTCGTTTCTGCCACGAATCTTCCCCCGCGAGAGGTCAATGTCCGATGCTGCCGCCGGCGTTCATCGCCAGGTTGCCCCCGTCCATCGGGATCAGGGCTCCGGTGATCCAGGCGCTGGCATCCGATGCCAGGAGCACCATGAGTCCCTGGATGTCACCCGGCCGGCCAAGGCGGCCCGCGGGTATTCCCGCGAGCCAGGTCTTCTCGATTCCCGGATTGTCGCGCATGCGCCGCTCCAGCGACGGGTTGACCACCTGGGCCGGCAGGATGGCGTTGACGCGAACGCCCCGCGAGGCCCATTCGGTGCTCAACTCGCGCGTCATCTGCGCCACGGCGCCCATGGCCATGCTATAGGCGATGTGGCCGCGGCCCAAAGCCGTCACCCCGGCCAGGCTGCTGATGTTCACGATGGAACCGCCCCCCCGGGCGATCATCCGCCGCGCCGCCTGCTGGCACATCGCGAACCGTCCCACCACGAGGTTTTCAAGCGTCGCGCGAATTTGCGCGTCGGTCACCTCGAGCGGATTGGCCAACACTCCCTCGCCGGCGATGTTGGCGAGAAAATCAACCTTTCCAAGGGTGCCGTCAATCCACTCGAACAGTGAACCGGCCGCCTCGACGCTCGAGACATCGTGAAGGCGCGCATGCGCCACGCCGCCGGTGGAGGAGATCCGCCCGCGGGTGTCCTCCATTCCCCCTGCGTCGCGGTCCAGAAGCACAACGGTGGCACCATGCTCGGCAAGGGCCAGGGCGGAGGCTTTTCCCAAGCCGCTCGCCGCGCCTGAAACCACCGCCACCTTGTCCTTCAGGTTGAATAGCGATCCGGCCATGTCATTCGCCCCCCTTGCGCGCCACGCCCCGGCGCTCGACCAGGGCGATGCTGGCCAAGGCCAGCGCCACCCCCCATGCCATCACCGCCACCATCGGCCCCAGCCCGTATTCGCCAATGACCCGCGGCGCGAATATGCCGCCAATGTTGGCGACGGAATTGATCAGGGCGATTCCCGCGGCCGCGGCGGCCCCTCCCAAAAACAGCGAGGGCAGCGCCCAGAATACCGGCAGCACCGCCATCATCCCCGCCTGCGCCAGGCAGAGGCCGGCCAGGGCGCACCAGGGGTTGGCGATCCGCCAGGCCATCAGCCAGCCGATTCCGCCCGCCGCCAGCGACACCGCCACCATCAGGCTTCGCATCCGCAACCGGTCGGAAACACGGCTCACAAGCATCATGGCGGCGACGGAAGACAGGTGGGGCAGCGCCGACAGCACCCCGACCTTCCAGAGCAATCCGGCCTCGGCGGCATCCTCGGTGCCGGCCATCCCGAGCAGCATCGGTTCAAAATAGCCCTTGACCAGCTTCGGCAGGTAAGCCCCCGTGGCGTTCGTTCCCACCGCCACGCTGAAATACAGGCCGATCAGCAGCCAAACCCGCAAGTCGGCCAGCGCGGCGATGTGGTTTTTCCCGCCAGCCAGGGCCCGGCGGCCCGCCTCGCGTTCCACCTCGGCCTCGAGCCATGCCTGTTCATCCGGGGTGAGCCACCACGCGTCACGCGGCCTGTCCGGCAGCAGCAGCAGCACGACGAATCCCAGCGCCACCGAGGGCAGTCCTTCCAGGAGGAAAAGCCACTTCCAACCGGCCAGCCCGAAAACGCCATCAAATCCGTCCATGATCGCCCCGGAAACCGGATTGCCCAGCACATTCGCCGCGGGAATCGCCAGCATGAACAGGGCGATCACCCGGGCCCGGCGGGCGTCGGGAAACCAGGCCGTCAGGTAGAAGATGATGCCCGGGAAAAAACCAGCCTCGGCAATGCCCAGAAGCACGCGGGCGCCATAGTAGGTCCAGGGGTCGGTCACCGCCATCGTGAACATGGAGACGAGGCCCCAGCTCACCATGATGCGGGAAATCCAGAGCCTCGCGCCAAGGCGCCTGAGCAGCAGGTTGCTCGGCACCTCGAAGACCAGGTATCCGAGGTAGAAGAGGCCGTAGCCCCAGTCGATCACCGCGTCGGAGATGCCGACATCCCGGGTCATGGTGAGGCGGGCGAAGCCGACATTGGCCCTGTCGATGATATTGAAGATGTAAAGAAGGCATAAAAAGGGGATGATGCGCCAGCCCACCTTGGCCAGGGCCGACTTGCCGACTGGATCGTCATGACTTTCCATGGAGAGGCTCCCCCCGGGCGGCCGCGATGCGCGCCAGACCCGCCAGCGTTTCCTCGGCCTGGCCCGACTCGACGACAGGTGACGGAAAAAGCAGCCCCTCCAACCTGCCGACCAGCGGCCTCAGCGAATGGGACAGGCCCCCCGATAGCCTGGCCCTTGTCCAGGAAGCGGCGGGGTCGAGCCTTTTGGCGCAGGCGAAAAGGTTGTCGGCGAGGTTGCGGGTGGCCGCGGCGAGCAGGTCGCCCGCCGACAGGTTGCCGAGGGTGATGTTGCCCACGCGGCCGGCATCACCCACCGGGGACGGGAAAAAGGCCAGGTCAACCTCGAGGTCGGTGGCCTCGCGGCCGGCCATCAGGCGGGTGAGCGTTCCCCACGGGTCACCCACGGGAAGTCCTTGCGCCCGCGGCACCTCGGTGAGCAGGTCCACCAAGGCGTGAAGCGCCCTGCCCGCGGGAATGTGGGTGATGGTCTCGAGGAACAATCCGCCGAAGTAAGCCCGCCCCTGGCTCGGCCCGGGAACATGCCTCGGCACGATCCTGCTGACCTGGGCGCCTGTCGAAGCGTTGAGCGACAGTTCCCCGGGCTCGAGTTCGGCTCCCAGCAAGGCGCATTGCTGGTCTCCCACCGTGGAGTAGACCTCGAGCGACTTTCCTTCGACGCGGGCATGCCCGACCGGTTCCGCGAGATCCGCGGGACGGGTCCAGCCCAGGTTCCCCAGGCCCAGGGCGCGGACCATGCCCTCGTGCCATGCGGCCATGGTTTTCCGCAGGTCGATCAGTCCGATCGCCATCGTCGGATGCATGCGCGGCGGGACGCCGCACAACGACGCGGCGAAGGCGTCTCCGATGGTGGCGGGATGAAGCCCGTCCATCTTGGCGCCTTCCATGGCCAGGGCGTGCAGCAGGACCGAGGTGGAACCGGGCTTGAGTTCCCTGCCGGTATCGTCGAGGGTCGCGGGGTCGATCCTGTTCCTGGCCGAATCAAGCGGAGCGATGCCGGCCTTGGCGTCGAGGGAGCGCTGGTCGCGCCAGGAGACATATCGCGATGCCGGCCGCCCCCCGCCATCCACGAGGATGGCCCCGCCCATCTGGCCGCACAGGTAAAGCCGGCCGGCCCCCGGGGCGCGCGCCAGCAACCGAGATAGCACGTCCATCGCCGCGATCCTGACGCGCTCCGGATCCACCTCGAAGGATCCGGGCCCCAGGCCTTGGACGGGTTCGGGAAATGCGGCCTTTTCCACCTCGCCGACAATCGCGCCCGAAGCGGCGAGAACCGCCCCCTTGATGCTGGTCGAACCGATGTCGAGGCCGATGGCCGCCATGAGATCAGCTCACTTGACCAACGCCAGCGCCCTGCCGTACCCGCCGCGGGTTCCCTCGATCTTGACCGGAGCGAAGATGAAGAAGGCGTCCTTGCCGTCGATGGAGCCGAGGTTGGTCAGGAATTCCACGACAAGCATCCCCTTCGATGCCGCCATCCAATCGGTGAACTGGGACGACTTGGCATCGACTCCGCCGAGGGTGGGGCCGTCGGTGCCGATGCAGCGGACTCCGGCCTCGGCCAGATAGGCGACGGCTTCCGCCGATGGCGAAGGCCATCCCTCCGACTCGCCCTCGAGAGGCTTCACGAACAGCGCGTCCTTGTCGGGAGCGGCCGGCAATGGTCGGAAGAACTCGTCGGAGAATCCCGAGCGGAACACAACGACCTCGCCGGCCTTGAAAGGCTTCGACCTGGCATGCTCCTCGAGGAACTCGCGGCTGATCACCGCCCCGGCGGGACGGCCCGGCTCGGCCTTCACCTTCCCGCGCAGCGGGCGCGCATCCACCACATGGGCCCGACCCATCAGCCTTTCAAGGGGGGCTTTTTCCGTGAACTCGACGGCCTCGGGCAGCTTGCCCCATTTCCTCTCGAACTCCTCGCGCCAACCGGCGACGGGGGCCAGGGCCGTCGTGCCGCGGTCCACGGCGTCGGGAAGCGCGAAGCTTGGCATGACAAGATGCGTTCCCGCGTGGCTGTCGAACATGTGGGCCAGCGCGAAGAACGGCCCGCGGGTGGGTGAGAAGGCGTTGAGCACCTTGCCCACATAGCGGCCTCCCTCCTCGCCGGGACCCCTTCCGGGCCACACCACGGGGTAATCCTCATGAAGGGTCACCGAGAGGTCGACGACGGTTTTCGCCCTCGACCTGGCGACCAGTTCGGTCGCGATCGCCTTGTCGGTGATGGCGACACACCGGCATTCTCCGCCCGATCCGCCGGCATGCTTGGCCGCCAAGAGGGCGAAGAACGCTCCGGTGGGAGGCAACCCGCCGAGGTTGGTGGCGCATTCCACCCAAATCATCCCGCGCTTGCCACCCGCCTGGTGCGTGGCCACCGCGAGGTCGGGCAACGGCCCCATGCTCGCCCCGTCGAGGCCGAGGGTCATGACGCCCCTTTCGCCAAGGAACTCCATCACCTCGGGAGTGGGAGCGGGCCAGCCTGGCGCCTGCTTGCGCAAGGCGGCGGTGACGAACCTGTCGCCAAGGGGGAATGGTTTGTAATAGGCATCGGTGTAGCCGCTCCTGAAAAGGACGACATCCCCCGGGCCCAATTTCCTGTTCGCCGATTCCCAAGCCAAGAGCGGTTCCTTGCCGATGAGGTAGCTTTTGCCCGGTTCGGCCTTGTCGCGGTAGGCGGAGACATCCACCACGCAGGCCTCCCCGCAGAATTGCCAGGCTGGAACCTTTTCTCCGGTGACCAGTCCCATCGGGCCGGCGCCGGGCAGGCCTGATCCGGGCGGCGGAACGAAATGCGCCGGGGCATCCCATTGGGTTCCCGTGTGCTCGTCGATGACCAGCATGTCTCGGTGCCTGCCCGCGCGGTTGAATGTCGCCGTGGGAACCACGGCGAACGGCGTCATTCCCGAAGGCCAGACACACGGGCGGTCCCGCGACACCAACAGGGACAGGTCGCGCACCGCGTCCGCCGGCACCTGCGCCCGCGCGCAAACCCCGGACAGGGCCATCGCGCACACACACCATCCCGACATCCGGAAGGCTGGACCCATGGCAATTTCCTCCTGTCCGTGAAACTTCAACCGGGAAAGGGAACCCCTGTCATTCCCGAGGCCTCGGCCAGCTTGGCGACCACATCGGAGGGCAGGGGGATGCCGCCGGCCATCGCCTTGCGGCGGGCATCCCACTCCCTTTCCCCCGGAAGCATGACGCGCCCGACCCCGGGGGCCGACTTCGCGGCATGGATCTCCTCAACGAGCCTTCGCGCGCCCCGGCGATACTCCTCCGGATCCGCGATGGAGGCGATATCCATGGCGATGAATCCGGCGTTGTGGGCCGAAGGCTTGTCGGCCGGATCGAACATCCAACTGCCGACCTGCCAAGTGATCGCTCCCCCGGGGATCACCCCGGAAAGCCACTCGGCGAGCAGGCCCAGTCCGTATCCCTTGTGGCCGGCCATGGGAGCCAAGGCCGCCGATTGGGGATACAGGTTCCCGTCGGTTGTCGGATGGCCGTCGGGGCCGATGAGCCAGGTGGGCGGGATGGGTTCACCGCGCTGCCAGGCGGCGTAAACCTTCCCGCCGGCCACCGCGGCCGTGGCCATGTCGAGCAGGATCGGGTCGCCGCCGGGAACCGGAGCGGCCCAGGCCAACGGATTGCTTCCCAACACAGGGCCCGTGGAACCCGGCGCGGCGACGCTGGGGATGTCGTTTCCAACCACGAGGCCGAAGAGGCCCTCCCTCGCCGCCATCCACGCGTAGTAACCCGCGGCGCCGATGTGGGCGGTGTTCCTCAGGCCCACATACGCGACCCCGACGGAACGGGCCTTGCTGATGGCCAGGCCCATCGCCATCGCCCCGCCGACCTGGCCCAGGGCGGAATCGCCATCCACCAAGGCCCACGCGGGGCCCTGCCTCGACACCCTCGGAGCGCCCGTAGCCTTGTAGCCGCCTCCCTTGAGCCTCTTCAGGTATCCCGCCAGCAATTTCGTGCCATGGGTATGGACTCCCATGGAGTCGGCGAGCGCCAAGGCCTCGGCCGTGGTGGCGGCGTCCCTTGCGCCCATGCCGATGGCTTCCAGTGCCGCCCGCACGAAGGCCTCGAGCCTTTCGGGGCTCACGCGCGCCGGGCCGTGGGTTTCGCTCATCGATGCCTCCGCCTTTCCAGATGGGGCCGGCTAGCGCACCCCGTTGACCACGGATCCGAGCGCTTCCCCCCGAAGCGACGCCAGGGCCAGCGACGCCGCGGCGCGGCGAAGGCGGCCGACGGCGGGAACGCTGGCGCTGGCGATATGGGGCGCGAGGATGACATTGTCGCGCTTGAGGATCGGATGGCCCGCGGGTATCGGCTCGGGTGAAAAGACATCCAGAGCGGCGCCAGAGAGTTTTCCCGAATCGAGCGCCTCGACCAGCGCCGACGGGTCCACCAAATCGCCGCGGGACAGGTTCACCAAAAGGGCCCCGTCCCTCATGGCGGCGATGGCTTGCCGGTTCACCATGCCGCGGGTTTGAGCGGTGGATGGGCAATGAAGCGTCACGCAATCGGAATCCGCGAAAACCTTGCCCGAGTCGGCGGGAACCGCCCCGGCGGCGACGACATCAGCCGCGTCGGCGACGGGATCGTGCACCAGCACCCTGCCTCCGAACGCCGTCAGCCGCCTCACCACGGCGCGGCCGATCCTTCCGAAGCCGATCACTCCCACCGTCATGTCCGACAGGGCCTTGAGCGATGCCAACGGGGTGCCAAGGCCCCAGGCCGCCTGGTGGACCCTGTTGGAATGAACAACAACCTGGCGAGTCAGCGCGAGGATGAACGACAATGTGTGGTCGGCCACCTCGTCGATGCAGTAATCGGGGACATTGCAGACCGGAATGCCACGGCCCCGGGCGGCGTCGAGATCGACATTGTCGACCCCGATGCCGTAGCGCACGATCGACTTGGCTTTCCTCATGGCCGCGATCACGCCGGCCCTCACGGGGGCGAACTGGGTGATGACGGCGTCGGCATCCGCCACGAGCGGGATAAGTTCCTCCTCGGTGCGGCACTGGCCCGAGACCATTTCCACGCCCGCCTCCCGCAGGATGGCCCTCTCGATGTCAAGTTCGGGGAATGTGTGGTCGGTCACCGCGACGCGCATGAATTGGGTCCGCCAGGCTGGGGGAGAGCCGCTCGCAGCGGGCGAAAGGCCATCAGCACAAGATAACGGAGCGTCGACGGCGGTCAATCGGCCGGGGTCGGGATCCGGCCAACGGGAAGCACGGTGGCCTCGGCCACCACCGGGCCATCCTTGCGGTTGACCCGCGCCCTGAGCGTGATCGGGGCATTGAAAGGACCTGAATCGGCGGCGAATTCGATTGGAAAGTCGACGGAAGCCGCGCCCTCGGGAACGGTCACCTTGGCAACGGTGACCCCTCGGAAATGCGCCGGAATGATGGCCTCGATTTCAGCTTCACCCTTGAGCGCCACATCCCGGCTCACCTTGGCGCGGATCACCTGCCTGCCTTTCGCGGGAACCGTGACGCGGTCGAGTTCCAGCTCGAGCCGACCGGGTCCCACCACGACGATCATCTGCTGGTTCTGCTCCGTCGACCCGAAGCTGACCACATGGGACTTCCCGCCCACCGGATCGGCAACGGTCGCCCAGGCCATGACGCAGACCCGGCATGTGCGCCCCATCTCCATCCATGGGGCGAGCAATGCCGGATATTCAAAGGAATCCTTGCCGGGAGGAACCACGATCTCCGGCCCTGTGACCCCCTGGAGGTGGCGGGCCTGGCGGTCGGCCATGCCGACATGGATGGGACCCTCGTATCCGCCCCGGTCGATGCGGTATTTCCTGCGGTGGTTTTCACCGCGCGGCGCTCCCGTCATTTCGTATTCGCTGACAATCTTGAATGGCGCGGGAAAGGCCACCGCCAGGCGGATGTCCCCGGTTTCGGGGGCGCATCCGAGGGCCGGGGCCATGGCTGTCGCGGCCAGGTTGCCCGCGCGTCCGCGAATCACCGGGGAGCAGACACCCAAGGGAACCGTGGCCGAGGCCGTGATTTCCAAGTCAGCCGAGGCGCCGCCGCGGGCGATTGTCGCCGGCTTGAACGACACGCCCGGGGGAAGTCCATCAACCTCGAGCGCCACGGCCTCCGAAAAGCCTCCAAGCCTTTCGGCCGACACCTTGACCTTCGTGGTGCCGCCCCGTGGCAACACCAGGGAATCGGAAGGCAAGGCCAGGCGGAATCCCGGGGCCGCGGTGGCTTCGTCCGGCTTCAAGGCCAGGGAATAGCCGAACGACTCGCCGCCCCTGTCCCGGAACTTGTCGGCAATCCGGATCACATGCGCGCCGGTCGATGCCGGCTTGAACGGGATCGGTTCGGGATCATCCTTCTCGCCAGCTTCACGGCGGACCGCCTGCTTCCCCGCCGGATCGGTGATCGTGACGACGGCGCGCAGGGGGGAGCCCAGCCTTCGGGCCTCAACCTCCACCCGACAGGCTTGGCCGGCCGTGAGGTTCACCGTCCATGCGTCGGAATTGCCCGGCGCCGAGATCACTCCCGCAAGGGTTGCCGGAACGGTGGCGACCTGTCCCGGGGATGGACCGCGGCCGATGGGCCCCCTGTGAAGGGGCAATCGCTCATGGGTGGCCGTCAGGCGATACACATGCGCCTGGCTTCCCAGCATCTTGGCGTCGGAAATCCTCGCCCGGTAGGTTCCCGTGGAAGGGGCTTCGAAGCGGATGCTGGCATCGGTGCCCGCGCAGGGATAAGGCATCTGCGCGGCGACGACGCGGCCGGCCTTGTCGAGGATTTCAATCCTGGGCAGCACGGGTGAGTTGAGAGCCGCGGCGTGCGCGAAAATCGTCAGCGGCTTGCCGGCCTCGGCGCGGAACTCCCACAGGTCGACATCCTCCCTGGGAAAGAGGCGCCCATTGGCTGTTCCCGGGACGGGAATCGTCTGGGGGATCGGGTCGCCCTCGATTTCGTTCTCCACCACCTCGGGCAGGTCGCCAACCATGAATACCGGGCCGCTGGCGATACCTTGCGCCGTGGAAAGCCGCAGCCTCCGGCCGCCTGTGGGGGCGTCCGGAGCGACTCGCGCGCCAAGGAGCATGTCGGAGGGGTAGTCTTCCTGTCTCTGGGAATCCGGCAAAGGCAAGACCGGCCCCTCGAACCAGCGTTTGGAAGTCGGGACGGGGCGGCCGGCCACGGTGATCCCGGGTCCGCCGATCTCGGCCTCGCAGTTCCCATGCAGGAATAGCCCTCCCACGCGGACCTCGACGGTATCACCTCGCCGGGCCCCGGCCGGAAAAATGTAGCTGGCCACGGGAGGATTGGCGAAAACAAGGCCGGGGGCCGCCAGCATCACCGCGGCGGCCAACCAAAGCCTCGTTGGTTCCTTCAGGCTCATGTGAGTTCCGAGATCACCTTGCCGTTGTTGACGATCGCGGCGGGTCGGCCGTCGGGCATGTGCACCTCGGCCTTGGGATCAATGCCCATCAGGGAGAACATCGTGGCGTAAAGGTCCTCCGGCCCGACGGGGTCGGACACCGGCCTTTCGGCCCTCTCGTTGGTCTTGCCGACGACGACGCCACCCTTGATTCCGCCTCCCCCCAAAAGGACCGTGAACGCGGGTCCCCAATGGTCGCGGCCGGCGTTCTTGTTGATGCGGGGCGTGCGCCCGAACTCGCCGGAAGCCACGACGATGGTGGAATCAAGAAGTCCCCGGTCGGCGAGGTCCCTGAACAGCGCGCTCATCGCCGAATCGAAGGCGGGCAGGAGGGTCTCCCGCAGCACCTTGAAGTTCTCGTCGTGCGTGTCCCAGTTGCTGTGATCGATGGTCACGCAGCGGACGCCCGCCTCCACAAGCCTGCGCGCCATGAGGCACGACTGCCCGAGCGTGTTGCGGCCGTACTCATCCCGTACCTTGGCCGGTTCCGAGTGGATGTCGAAGGCGGCCTTGGCCTTGGGGGAAGTCATGAGGCCGAAGGCGCGTTGCCTGAAAGCCCCCGCGGCCCCGGCGTGGGCGTTGGCCGCGGCCTCGCCGTTCCTTTGGAAATTGTCGATCGTTTCCAGCAGTCGGCGCCTGTCGCCAAGGCGGTCGCCCGAAACCGCCACCGGGGGAAGCAGGTCGGGAACATTGAAGTTGGGCGCGCTGGGATCGGCCTCGATGACGAAGGGGGCATGGTTGGCCCCCAAAAAGGCCGAACCGCCGCTGGGATGCATCTTCGGAAGGGCCACATAAGCGGGAACCGCGCCGGCGCCGCCAAGCATCCGCGAGACAACGGCACCGGCGCTCGGCCTGGTGTTGTTCGGGCTGAGCGATGAATTGAACCCCGCCGCGGGAAAATAGCCCGTCAGCATGTAGTGGTCGGCGGGCCCGTGGTCGGAGTTGTGGTGCCGGAACGACCTGATGAGCGAGTACCGGTCGGCGCAAGCGGCCATCTTGGGAAGCCGTTCGCAGATTTGCAGTCCGGGCACGCGTGTCGACACGGGCTTGAACTCGCCGCGGAACTCCGCCGGCGCGTCCGGCTTGAGGTCGAAGGTGTCGAGTTGGCTCTGGCCCCCGTGCAAAAACACAAAGATGAGCGAGACATCGCGTTTCGATCTCGACTGATCGGCGGCCCGCAATAACCCGGGCAGGCCGATGGACGAACCGAAAAGGCCCGCCATGCCGGCGCGCAGTCCGTCGCGTCGATTCAACCCGTCGCAAAACCGGCGCATCGCCTTGCCTCCCGAATCTAGTGGTTGAAAAGGAACTCGCCGCTGTTGAGGAGGGCCCAGGCCAAGTCCTCGGCGGCGGCCCGGCGGGAACGGCCCCGCCCCGAAAGGTATTCACGGCCCGAGGCCGACTCCGCGGGAGTTGGCTGGCGCGAGAGGAACACCATGTACAGATCCTCCACGAGGCTGGCATCATTCCCGGATGCCTCGGCGAGCCTGGCGACGGTGCCCCCGTCGTGGGAAAGCTTGTCGTGCACCAGTGACGAGTTCAAGAGGCTCAGGACCTGGGCGACGGAGGGGTCCTTGGTTCGTTCGCATTCGCAGGCCGTCACGCGGGAAGGCCTGCCGAACTTCTTGAGGAATTCGTGCCGCGCCTTGCTGTCCCACAACTGGGTGGCCCTTTCCGCCAAAGGCGATCCCTGGAACTTCTCGCCCACGCCGAGGGCCTGGCAGATGATGTCGAGGGTCACCTCGGCCTCGGGCCGGCGCAAGTAGGAACGGGAGAAGTTGCGTTCGTCGAGCTTGTTGGTTTCGTTCGGCGAGGCCGACGCCTGGTAAACCCGGGAAGCCGCGATTAGGCGGATGAGCGACCTAGCGTCGAACCGGCTGGCCTCCAGCCTGAGGGCGAGGAAATCGAGCAGTTCGGGATTCACCGGCGGATTGGTGGCCCGGAAGTCGTCCACGGGCTCGACGATTCCCCTGCCGGTCATCCAAGCCCAGATTCGGTTCGCGAGGTTGCGGGAGAAATATGGATTGCCGGGCGTGGTCATCCACTCGGCAAGTAGAACCCTCGGCTCCTCCCTGGGCCTTTCGGTTGGCATCTCCCCGCCCAGGGGATGCGGGTGGACAACCTTCCGGGTGCGTGGATGGGAAACCGCCGAGGCCGTGAAGTGTGCCGCCATGCCGTGGTAGTCGGACTGGCGCCACTTGTCGAACGGATGGTGATGGCACTCGGCGCAGGTGATGCGCACGCCGAGGAACACCTGGGAGACGGCGCTGGCTGCGTCCCCGGGCCGGGAAAGCACTTTCAGGAAGTTGGCCGGGCCCACCTCGGTTGGGGGACCGTCCGACGCCACGATCGACTTGGCGAATCGGTCAAGTGGCATGTTCCCGGCGACGGCCGAACGAATCCACCCGTGGTACAGCGAGGCCTGCTGGTGGCCCAAGGCCTCCCTGTCCACCCTGAGCAGGTCGGCCCAACGCATCGCCCACAGGTCGGCATGCTCGGGCCTTTGAAGCAACTCGTCCACCAGCCTGGCCCTTTTGTCGGGCCGGGAGTCGGCGAGGAACTTGCGGGCATCCGCCGGGGTTGGCAACACGCCGCAAAGGTCGATATGAACCCGCCTGAGGAATTCGGAGTCGCCACAGAGGCCTGAAGGCGCGATGTTCAACCGGGCCAGCTTGGCATCCACGAGGCGGTCGATCTCGTTGAGGACCGGGGCCGCGCCGACGGCCACCTTGCCCGGCCGGGGAACCATCACCCGGAACACCGCCACTTCGCCAAGGTAACCGGCCATCACGGCGGCCTCACCGGGAGTCTCGAGGGTTCGCACGAGGCCGGAGGCATCCACCGCAGCCACCGCCTCGGCGTTGCTTTGGAACCTGGCATGACGGGTGACATCCTTTTCCCGATTGTCGGAATAACGGGCCATCACCTTGAGGGCCTGCCCGGCTCCGGGCGCCATCACCCCGCTTTCGGGAACGACCTTGATGGAAACCACCTTGGGGGCGTCGGGCGAACCCATCGGCGCCCCCGCGTTGATCCACGACCTGACAGTCGCGTAATCCTCGGCGCCGGCCTGAAGTTTCACGCCGCCGCCATGGGCCACCCGGCCGCTGGCCTTGCGAAGCAAAAGGCTTTCATCAGGGGCCGAAGGCACAACGCGCCTGCCCCGGCCCTCCTTGACGATCGCCGCCAAATCGGCTTCCGGATCCGACCCGAGGACCGACAACTTGAATCCACCCTGGCCCTCGGCCTTGCCGTGGCAACCTGAGGAATTGCACCCGTGTCGCCCGAGGATGGGAAGAATGTCGTTCTCGAAATGAATTGGTTCGGGCGGCGCTTCCATGGAGCACGGCGTCAGCACCAATAAGGCCACCGTGATGATCATGGCGGGGTTGTCCAGCGATCGGGAACATCTTCCCGGAGGAGGGATACCTTATTTTGCCGCCGGAGTCGGCCGGTGTCAAAGCCGCATTCGGATGATCCGCTTCCCTTGACCGCCGTGAGGGATGTGGCGAAACAGCGCGATATGGTCCATACTGGCGATAAAACACGGAGAGCAAATCATGGAATTCACACCTAATCGTCGGGATTTCAGCGCCTTGGCCGCCGCGGCGCCGATGGCCTTCCAAGGCACCGGTGCCAAGCGAAAGTTGTGCGTGATCGGCGCCACCGGCCGCGGTGACTGGGGCCACGGGCTTGACACCTCCTTCTCCCACCGCCCCGACATCGAACTCGTGGCGGTGGCCGATGCCAGCCCCGCGGGATTGAAAAAGGCCGCCGACAAGCTCAAGGCTCCCAAGTCCTACGCCGACTATCGGGAGATGCTCTCCAAGGAAAAGCCCGACTTCGTCGTGGTGGCTCCGCGGCATTCCGACCAGCACCTCGCGATGGGAATGGCCGCGGTGGAGGCCGGCGCCCACATCTACATGGAAAAACCGTTCATGCCTTCGCCGGCGGAAGCCGACACCCTTCTCGGCGCCGCGGACGCCAAGGGCCTCAGGGTCGCCGTGGCGCACCAGATGCGCATGGAACCGGCGGTGACGGAACTCAGCAAGGCCATCGCCTCGGGAGCCATCGGCGACCTGCTTGAAATCCGCGCCTGGGGCAAGCAGGACAACGCCCGCGCCGGCGGCGAGGACATGATCGTTCTCGGCAGCCACCTGTTCGACCTCATGAGGCTGTTCGCCGGCGATGTCCGCTGGTGCCGCGCCGGCGTCACCCTGGCGGGCCGGGACATCGCCAAGGCCGATGCCCGCATGCCCAAGGACAATGTGGGCCCCGTGGCCGGTGATGAAGTCAACGCCCAATTCGGCTTCGCCAAGGGTGTCATTGGCTCGTTCACCAGCCGCGCGAGGCTCCGCGAGGCGGCGGGTCCGTGGGGACTGGAACTCATTGGCGCCAAGGGTGCCGCCCGCGTCGCCGCCAATATTCCCACGCAGGTCTACCTGAGGCCCCAGGTCGGCTGGAGCGCGGAGGGAAGCACGGTGGTGTGGAAGAAACCCGCCGGCCCGGCGACCGCAGGATCATTCGCCCTGGCCAACGCCCGCCTCGTGGATGACCTCGTCGCCGCGGCCGACTCCAAGCGCGATCCGGAATGCTCCGGGCGAAACGCGATGAAGGCGATCGAGATGGTGATGGCCGTCTACCGCTCGTCCCTCACCGGATCAAAGGTGACCCTGCCGCTGGCCGAACGCGGGCATCCCCTGGCCTCATAGGCTCCGCGTGAAAACTGATTACCGAAACTATGCGCGAGATATCCATGTTGATGGATGACGCGATCCATGAATGACAGCCAAAACTTCGACCCGGTCGGAGAAAACGACATAGTAAACGACATGGTTGAACTGCCTGAGTCGTGCGGCCCGTATGTCCTTCCAAATGATCCCATGGATTTCCGGTATGGACTCAATTTGGGAAAGCATTTCCCGCAGCCTGGAGACAAACAAATCCCCCAAACCGGTCCTGATGGTTTCATAACCACCGTGGATATGCCGGATGTCTTCCTCCGCCGCCTCCCTCAAGATCAAAGGCACGCTCATGAAGTGCGCCCGAACTTGGCCAGCGCTTCTCGCCATGGCTTCCCCGCGCCAGGCGATGCCTCCATCTCCATCCTTCTGAGAGCAAGGATATCCAAGTGCCATTCCGGCAATTCATCGAGCTGAACCTCGGCCGGCAAACTGTCCAGGATCTGCTGAACCAAGTCCAGTTTCTCCTTGACACTGAGCCCGCTGATCCCCAATTCCTGGATGCTAACGGCCATGGCAAATTCTCCTAGCGCGACTGTTTTTATTCTACCGGTGTTTTCATGGCGACAGGAGGGAATGGTCGCCGGCTGTCGGATAGGTGATGGCCGTCTATCGCTCGTCCCTCACCGGATCAAAGGTGACCCTGCCGCTGGTCGAATGCGGGCATCCCCTGGCCTCATAGGCTCCGCGTGGCGCGCGCCACCAGATGAGCGGTTTCGGGCGTCCGGCTTTCACGGGCCCAGCGGCCACACAGCGCCGACACCCATTCCGGATGGTTTTTGCCGGCATCGTTGAGCCAATTGGCCACCGAGTCGCGAACATACCTTGAGGCGTCGGACCTAAGCGGTTCCAGCAGGGGCAGGCCTGGGCGCGGATCGCGCTTGAGGCACTCGATGTGCGGGCACCAGACTCCCCGCGGCCGGGTGATTTCCACGGCGAACCTGCGAATGTTCGCCGAAGCGGCGGCCGTCCAAGGCCCCAGCAGGCGAATCGCACCCGGCACATCGTCCGCCACGGCGCCTCGCGTGGCGATCCACGCCCATTCGCGCACCGCGAAGTGCGGGTCATCCGCCAGCGGCCTGACACGCGCCAGGCGCTGCCTGAGTGTCAGGCCCGGCAGCGACGCGAGCAGGTAGGCGGCCCAACCCCTCACGGTGTCGGATGGGTGGGAGGCGAAACTCCCGAATGAATCCGGGCCGAGTTCCGCCGCCAAAACCTCGCCAGCCGCGCGCATCTGTCGCGTGATGCCTCGCGCCGACTTCACGGAGGCCATCGCCCCGCGGGACAGTCCGGGTGCCGCATGGCCCAGCAGGACCGCGCAGTCCACGACCAGCCCCTCGACCAAATTGGCGGTCTCCAGCGTGCCTTCATTGAGGCCTCGGCGCACCTCGGCCGGCACCTCGCTCCTTCTGCGCGCCCCCTTGCGCTTTTCCATGGCCTTGGGCCCCCGCCACCCTTCACACTGATAAGGTAATTCCTGCGCTGGATTTTGGGATCATGCTTCACCACCTTGGAGACCGCTTCCGATGAGAAACTGGCTTACACCCCTGGCCTTGGCGGCCCTTCTGTTCGTATCGACGCGCGTTCAAGCGGAACTCCCTCCGGGTTCCTACGACACGCTCCGCGTCGAGGCACCGGAGGCGCTCCTCATTGAGGTCCTGGGAGTGAAAAAGGCGGCCAAGGGCAACGCCACCGAGGTGGTCGCGGTGGCCCGGGTGCTGCATGTGGAGCGCACGAAGGCGGGCCTGAGGCCGGGCGCCATGGTGGAAATCCGCTACATCCACCTCAATGCCCCCATACCCGGCCCCCGCCCTGTTCCGCTCCTGGCCGAAAAGGCGATTGTTCCGGCATTCCTCAAGAAAGGCGAAGGGAAGGATTTCGAACCCGCCGCCTACGGCATGAGCTTCGTGATGAC
>JAGWVO010000016.1 GCA_018970845.1 Planctomycetota bacterium | reverse complement strand
CCAGCGCGGCCCCGGACTCAACGCCGACGGCAGCTTCCAGTTGGCCGAGATCACGCTCCAGGCGCGTCCGCTGGATCCGGCTTCCAAGGCGGCTCCGGTGAAGGTGAAGCTCAAGGCCGCGTACGCGGCGGCTGAGGACCCGAATCAGCCGCTGGCCAACGCCTTGGACGGCAAGCCGGCGACGGCCTGGGTTGTCAAGGCGACCGCCAAGCGCGACAACGCCGCCATCCTTGAATTCGAGGCGCCGCTTGCCGGCTCCCCGGAAGGCACCGTGCTGGAACTCGACCTGGTCTTCAAGGACCAGGGCATCGGGCGACTGCGCGTCGCGGCCACCAACGAGCCCGGTCCGGCCACATGGGCCGGCGACATGGCTGGCCAGCACGATTCCGAGCTCAGGGCCCTGGCCCCCCTGGCCTCCAAGCCGATGCCCAGGCAGGTCGGGCTTTCCCTGGCCCGCTGGTTCGCCCCGCGCGACGCGGAGACGGCCAAGTTCGTGCGGGCGGTGAGGGATCATGAGGCCGCCGCTCCCCGGCCGAAGATGGCGGAAGTCTACACGACCGCCGCGGGCGGGCAGGATGTCTATTTCCTCCGTCGCGGGGAGGTGGACAACAAGCAGGGCAAGGCGGAGCCGGGGTTCGTTCAGGCCTTGTGGCGCGGCGCGGGCGCGCCTGTCGCGCGGCAGGGTGTGGAACCACGCGTGGCGTTGGCCGAATGGATGACCGACATGAACAGCGGCGCCGGCCCCCTCCTGGCGCGGGTGATCGTCAACCGCCTCTGGCAGCATCATTTCGGCCGGGGCATCGTCGCCACTCCCAATGACTTCGGCGCCCAGGGGGAACGCCCGAGCCACCCCGAACTGCTCGAGTACCTCGCGTCCGAGCTGGTCAAGGGCGGATGGAGGCTCAAGCCGATCCACCGGATGATCATGCTCAGCGAGACCTACCGGCAATCGCATGAGGTCGACCCCGCGAACCTCGCGGTCGATCCCGAGAACAAGCTGTTCTGGCACCACCGCCCCCGCAGGTTGGAGGCGGAGGCGATCCGCGACGCCCTGCTCGCCGCCGGTGGCAACCTGGATCCGGCGATGTTCGGGCCGAGCGTTCTCGACAACACCTTGAGGCGCAGCATTTACCTGCGCGTGAAGCGCAGCGAGTTGCTGCAGGTGATGACCGTGTTCGACGCTCCCGAGCCGACGGCAAGCATCGGGGAGCGTCCCGTGACCACCGTGCCCACCCAGGCCCTGGTGATGATGAACTCGTCGCTGGTGCGCCAGCAGGCTGAAAAGCTCGCGGACCGCGCCCGGCCGTCGCCCGGCGAGCCAGTGGCCATGTCGGTGGAGCGGGCCTACCGCATCGCGCTGGGCCGCGACCCGAGCCCCGCGGAATCGCAGCGTATGACGGCATTCATCGCGGCGCAGGCGTCCGGGGCGTCCGATTCGGGCCGCAAGGCGCTGGTCGAATGCTGCCACACCCTGCTGTGCCTGAACGAGTTTGTGTATGTCGATTGACGGAAAATCCACCGGGGGTCATCCCATGTCGAACGATCATCCAAGCCGCCTGACCCTGCCGGGCCGCCGCAGGTTCCTGGCCGAGGCCGGCCTCGGTTTCGGAACGCTGGCCCTCTCGAACCTGCTGGGAGAGGAGGCCGCCGCCGCGGCCGCTCCCCTGGCCCCCAAGTCGCCCCATTACCCGGGGAAGGTGAAGTCGATCATCTGGCTGTTCATGACGGGCGGCCCCTCCCAGGTCGACACATGGGACTACAAGCCCGAGTTGCAGAAACGCGACGGCCAACCCCTGGCCGGGGCCGATCCCAAGACCGGGTTCTTCACCACCAGCGGCAAGTGCCTGGCGTCGCCTTTCAAGTGGGCGCAGCATGGGAAGTCGGGCACCTGGGTGCCGGAAATTTTCCCGTACCTGTCGCGCCATGTCGACAAGATGTGCTTTTTGCACTCGATGCACCTGCGGCAGAACAACCACGCCCCGGCTTCCATTGAACTGATGTGCGGCACGAACCGTCCGGGCCTGCCGGCGCTCGGCGCGTGGGAAACCTACGGCCTAGGCGCGCTCAACAGCAACCTGCCGGCCTATGTGGTGATGCACGACACCAGGCCCCGCGGCGACGACCAGATCTGGTCGGCCGGCTTCCTGCCGAAAACCTTCCAGGCCATGGCGCTCGACTCCCGTCGCAAGGAGGCGATCGACAACCTCGCCCGTGGCGCCGGGCACAGCGATCCCCAGCAACGGGCCCAGCTCGACCTCATCCGGGAATTGAACCGGGAGCACGCGTCCACGCGGCAAACCCAGGCCGACCTCGCGGCCCGGATCGATTCCTACGAGTTGGCCTACCGCATGCAGATGGCCGCTCCCGAGGCGCTCGACCTTTCCCGGGAATCGGCGATGACGCAGGCGATGTACGGGCTTGAGCGGCCGGAGTGCGCCACTTTCGCCCGCCAATGCCTGCTGGCCCGCCGCCTGGTCGAACGGGGCGTGCGGTTCGTCCAGATCTTCGCCGGCAAGGGTGTCGCCGGTGACGGAAGCGTCGGCGATGTGCCCTGGGATTGCCATTCCGACCTCCAGTCCAACCACCGTTCCTGCGGCCTGCACACCGACCAGCCCGCCGCCGCCCTGCTGGCCGACCTGGAGTCGCGCGGGATGCTCGACAGCACGCTCGTGATCTGGGGTGGGGAGTTCGGCCGCACTTCCGATTCGCAGGGGGCCAAGGGCCGCGACCACAACCCCAACGGCTTCACCATCTGGATGGCCGGCGCGGGCGTGAAGGGCGGGCTGCATTACGGCGCCACCGATCCCTTCGGTTACAAGGCCGTCGAGAAGAAGGTCCATGTCAACGACCTCCACGCCACCCTGCTCCACATGATGGGCATCGACCACCTCAAGCTCACCCACCGCTTCAACGGCCGGGACTTCCGGCTCACGGATGTCGGTGGCGAGGTGCTGTCCGAGATCCTGGCCTAGCCTTTTCCATGGTTTTTTCATTGGGGAGTTGAACGATGTCGGAATACCTGTTTCCTGTCCGCCGCAGCCGCCGGGACTTCCTTGCCGCCGCGGGGGGCGCCGTGCTCGCCGCGGGCTCAAACCTGAAGCGGGCCAACGCCGCCGATAACCCCGCAAAGATCGGCTCGGGCTCGGCGACCTTCGCCCTCGACGAGGCCTGGGGCAAGCTTCCCGGCGGCATGAAATACGGCCTCGGCTGCGCCGTCGTGGCCGATTCCAAGGACAGGATCATCGTCACCTCCCGCTCATCAAGCCCGTGCGTGGCGATCTTCGACAAGGACGGAAAGCTGCTTGAGACATGGTCGAAGGAATTCGCCAGCGGGATCGGCTTCGAGAAGCCCGAGCAGGTCGCCTCCACCGCCCATGGCCTTTATCACAGCAAGGAGTCGGGCGGCGAGTTCCTGTACTGGACGGAGAATGTCGCCGGGAAGGACGCCGGCCGCATCGGCGCCCGCGTCTACAAGACCGACATGTCGGGCAAGGTGATCCACACCCTCGGCAATGTCAAGGAGGAGTCGGCCACCAGCCAGAAGGTCGACTGGACCAACCCCACCGATGTCGCCGTCGCCCCGACCGGGGATATCTACATCGTCGACGGCTATGGCAGCCAGAAGGTCTACCGGTTCGACAAAAGCTTCAAGCACATCAAGACCATCGGCGGGCGGGGCAAGGAGCACGGCCAGTTCAACACCTGCCATGGGGTGTGGGTCAGCACGCTCCGCAAGGATCCCGAGGTGTACATCGCCGACAGGGCCAACGGCCGGATCGAGGTGTTCGACCTCGAGCTGACCTACAAGCGCACCATCAGCGGCTTCCGGGCGCCATGCTGCTTCTACCAGCATGACGGCCGGATCTATGTCCCCGAATTGGGTTCCCGCGTCACGGCGATCGACGCCGACGACAAGGTGGTCGCCCACCTGGGCGACGGGCAGGGAGCCAAGGACAACCAGACCCGCGCCGACCTGTTCGCGGCCCCGCACGCCCTGACTTTGAGTTCGGCGGGGGACTTGTATGTCGTCGAGTGGCTTGGCAACGGCAGGCCCAGGAAGTTCAAGAAGGTCTCCTGACAGCCGGCCTCATCCCGGCGTTTCCATCCTGGAGCCATCCATGTCCCGCGCTCTCTGGGCTTTGTCTGCATTCGCCTTCCTTCCGGGCGCGGTCCTTCCGGCCCGCGCCGCCGACCCCGCGCCCGACTTCAACCGGGATGTCCGCCCGGTTTTGGCCGACAAGTGCTACCACTGCCACGGCCCCGACGCGTCGACACGCAAGGCCGGCCTGAGGCTCGACACCCCGGCCGGGGCGGCGCGCGCCCTCAAGGGCAAGGACGGGCATGATCCGGAACTTGTGCGCCGCATCGTCTCGAAGGATCCCGAGGAGGTGATGCCTCCGCCCGAGTCGAACTTCACCAAGAGGCTCACCGCCAGGGAAATCGCGATCCTCAAGGCCTGGGTCGCCGCCGGAGGCAACTACTCGACCCATTGGGCCTTCACTCCCCCGGCGGAGGCCAAGCCGCCCGAAATTCCGGATCCGCGCTGGAGGGGAACAATCGACGCCTGGATCCGCGCGAGGCTGGCCAGGGAGGGCCTGTCTCCCCAGCCCGAGGCGGACAAGGCCACCCTTTTGCGGCGTGTGACGCTCGACCTTACCGGCTTGCCGCCCACCGCCGCGGAAGTCGACGCCTTCCTTGCCGACGCGTCACCCGAGGCCTACGGGAAGGTGGTCGATCGCCTGCTGGCATCCCCGCGATATGGGGAACGGATGGCGGTCCTGTGGATGGACCTGGCCCGCTATGGCGACAGCAGCGTTTACCACGCCGACGGCCCCCGCGACATGTGGGGCTGGCGCGACTGGGTGATCCGTGCCTTCAACGGGAACATGCCCTACGACCGGTTCACCATCGAACAGCTTGCCGGCGAACTGCTCCCCAACGCCACGGTCGCGCAGAAAGTGGCGACCGGCTTCAACCGCAACCACGCCACCACCGACGAGGGCGGTGTGATTCCCGAGGAGTTCCGCGTCGATTATGTGGTGGACCGGGTGAAGACGGTTGGAAGCGTTTGGCTCGGCCTAAGCCTCGAATGCGGGCAATGCCACGACCACAAGTACGATCCGATCTCCCAGGCCGAGTATTACCGGTTTTACGCCTATTTCAACAACACCAAGGATCCGGGCATGCAAACCCGGGGAGGCAACCAGGCTCCCGTGGTGGAGGTGGCCGACCCCGAGGCCGGGGCCAAGAAGGAGGCTGCCCGCCGCGCGCGCGACGCCGCGCTGGCGGAACTTGCCGAGCTTAGGACCAAGGCCCCCAAGGACAAGGGATTCGCGAAGTGGCTGGCCGGGCGCAAGGCGCCTCCCGGAGCCACCCCCCCCTCGGACACGCCCTTTTTCCTCCTTCCCTTGGATGAAAAGGACAAGGCCGCGCTGCTCGATGTGCTCGGTTCCGTAGGAATTCCGTCGGAAGGAAAGGCCGCCGATGCGCCCCGTCCCGCCGGCGCGGGAGCCAAGCTGTCTGGCAACACCGTCTACCGGTTCGCGGCGGATCCCCAAATCGAATGGAACAAGCCGTTCAGCTTCGCCGCCTGGATTCGAATTCCCAAGGGGGGCGGCGGTTTTCTCCTGGCCAAGATGGATCCCGGCGAGAAAGGTTACAGAGGCTTCGACTTCGGCACCGATGCCGGCAAGCCCGGCCTGCACCTGATCCACGCCTGGGGACAAAACGCCCTCAAGGTGTATGCCAATGAATCGCTCAAGCCCGACACATGGCAGCATGTCGTCATCACCTCGGATGGCACCGGCAAGGCCAAGGGCATTCGCATTTATGTCGACGGCAAGCCACAGTCCGTGACCGCACAGGCCGACACGCTGTCGGCGACGGCGTTGGCGGAGGCACCCCTCCAACTCGGTGCCAGGTCGGATGGCGGCAAGTTCCGCGGCGAGGCCGCCGACATCGCCCTTTACCGCTCGGCGATTCCCGAGGCCGAGGTGCCGCAACTCGCGGCCGATCCGGTGGCGCGGGTGCTGGCCGCCGCGGAAGCCGACCGCCAGGCTCCGCAGTTGGCGCTTCTGGCCGGGCAGTACCTGAGGTCGTCCGTGGCCGGCTATGCAGCCAAGGCGAGGCAGGTGGCGCAGAAACTCGAGGCTGAACGGAAGGTCGAACGCGGCCTCACCAGCGTCATGGTGATGGAAGACCTGCCGATGGCGCAGATGCGGCAGACATTCGTCCTCAACCGTGGCCAATATGACCAACCGAAAAAGGACCAGCCGGTGACGCCCGGCGTTCCGGCCGTGTTCCCGCCGGTTCCCGAGGGCGCCCCCGCGAACAGGCTCGGCTTGGCCCGCTGGCTTGTCCGCCCGGATCATCCGCTCACCTCGCGTGTCGCCGTGAACCGGTTCTGGCAGTTGTTCTTCGGCGAGGGACTCGTGCGCACGACCGAGGACTTCGGCCTTCAGGGGGAAGCCCCGAGCCATCCCGAGCTGCTCGACTCGCTGGCCGCCGGGTTCGTCAAGTCAGGTTGGGATGTCAAGCGCCTGGTGCGGGAGATCGTCACCAGCCAGGCCTACCGGCAGTCGTCGGCCTGCCCGATTCCTCTCCGCGAGGGGGATCCGGAAAACCGCCTGCTCGCGCGCGGCCCGCGCTTCCGCCTCCAGGCCGAGTTCGTGAGGGATTCGGCCCTCTTCGTCAGCGGACTTTATGTCGAGAAGGTCGGCGGCCCCAGCGTGCGCCCCTATCAGCCCAAGGGCATCTGGGAAGAGGTGGCCATCGACACCAACCTGTCCCGGTTCGTGCAGGACTCCGGCGAGAAACTCTACCGGCGCAGCCTGTACACCTACTGGAAGCGTTCGTCGCCCCACCCGGCGATGATGACCTTCGACGCCCCGACGCGGGAGAAGTGCACCGGCACCCGTTCGCGCACCAACACGCCGCTCCAGGCCCTCGTCACCCTCAACGACCCTCAGTTTGTCGAGGCTTCCCGGGCCTTCGCCGAGCGCATCGCGCGCGGGGGGACGAATCCGGCCGACCGCGTGAGGTTCGCCGTGAAGGCCGCCCTGGGCAGGCCCGCGACCGACAGGGAAATCAGCCTCCTGACCGGCCTGGCCGACAGCCAGAGGCGAAGGTTCGAGGCCGAACCGGCCAAGGCGACGGCCTTGCTGGCGGTCGGCGAAAGCCCGCGCGACGCCTCGATTCCCGCGGCGGAACACGCCGCCTGGGCGATCGTGGCCTCCACCATCATGAACACCGACGAGTTCCTGGTGAAAAACTGATACAAACCCGTTCCACCAAGTCCGAGGATGCCATGCTCGCCCATCGCCGCGCCTTCATTCGCCACTCGGCCACCGCGCTGGGCGCCGCCTCCCTGACCAACCTGGTCGAACGGGCCGGCGCCTCCCCCGGCGTGACCGGAAGCCACTTCACTCCCAAGGCCAAGCGCGTCATCTACCTGTTCCTGGCCGGCGGGCCCAGCCACATCGACACCTTCGACTACAAGCCCGCCCTCCGCGCCATCCATGGCAAGGAACTCCCCGATTCCGTGCGCAACGGCCAGCGCATCACCGGCATGACCAGCGGGCAGAAGAACTTCCCGTGCGTGGCCCCGATGTTCGAGTTCAAGCGTTACGGCAAGCGCGGCGCCTGGGTGAACAGCGACATCCTCCCCCACACCGGCGGCATCATCGACGACATCTGCGTGCTCAAGTCGGTGCACACCGAGGCCATCAACCACGACCCCGCGATCACCTACATCACCACCGGCAACCAGCAGCCGGGCAGGCCGAGCATGGGATCGTGGCTCAGCTACGGACTGGGGTCCGAAACCGACAACCTGCCCGCGTTCGCCGTGATGATCAGCCAGGGGCGCGGGCAGAAGCAGGCGCTTTACTCCCGCCTTTGGGGCAGCGGCTTCCTGCCTTCGAGGCACCAGGGAGTGCAGCTCCGCTCGTCGGGTGACCCGGTGCTTTACCTGTCGGATCCTCCCGGGCTCGACAGGACCGCCCGACGCGAGCAGCTCGATGTCCTCGGGCAGTTGAACAGGGACACCGGCGACAGGTTCGGCGACCCTGAAACCCAGGCGCGCATCGCCCAGTACGAGATGGCTTTCCGCATGCAGGCCGCCGTTCCCGAGGCCACCGGATTGGGGGGCGAGCCGCAGTCGGTGCTCGACCTGTACGGACCCGATGTCAAGAGGCCCGGCAGCTTCGCGGCCAGTTGCCTGCTGGCCAGGCGCATGGTCGAGCGCGGCGTCCGCATGGTGCAGATCTTCCACCAGGGGTGGGACCAGCATGGCGCCCTTCCCAGGAACCTGAGGCTCCAGTGCGAGGACATCGACCAGGCCTCGGCCGCGCTTGTCCGCGACCTCAAGCAGCGCGGCATGCTCGATGACACCCTCGTGGTGTGCGGCGGCGAGTTCGGGCGCACGATCTACAGCCAGGGCACCCTCAGCGAGAAGGACCATGGTCGCGACCACCACGGCCGCTGCTTCACCACCTGGCTGGCCGGCGGTGGCATCAAGCCGGGCATCGAGTTCGGCGCCACCGATGACTTCTCCTACAACATCACCGAAAATCCCGTCCACATCCGCGACCTGAACGCCACGATCCTCCATTGCCTCGGCATCGACCACCGCAGGCTCACCTTCAAGTACCAGGGCCTCGACCAGCGCCTCACGGGCGCCGAGGAGGCCCGGGTGGTCAACGAGATCCTGGCCTGAATCTCGGGATGCCTGGCCCGGGTTCCCGCCCGGGAGTCGCCGCGAAGGATCGGTTTGCTAACCTGAATCGCATGAGCAATTCACTGGCCCAGGCGATTCAACTTCACCAACAGGGGCATCTGGCCCCTGCGCGAGAGGCTTACCTGGCGATCCTCGCGGCGGAACCCGGCCATGCCGAGGCCCACCAGTTCCTCGGCATGCTCGAGCACCAGGAGGGCAGGGCCGAACCGGCGCTGCGTCATTTCCAGGCCGCCATCGCCATCGATCCCGGCAAGGGCTTCTTCCAGGTGAACTACGGCAACCTGCTCAAGGATCTCGGCAGGCCCCAGGAAGCCGAGGCGGCCTACCGCAAGGCGCTTGAAATCGATCCCGCCGACGCCATCGCGACGCACAACCTCGGCCACCTCTACCAGAAATGGGGGCGTTGGCCCGAGGCCCGCGAGGCCTATGAGGCCGCCACCCGCGCCAAACCCGACTTCCTCGAGGCTTGGAACAAGTTGGCGGCCGCCAACCTGCGCCTCGACAATCCTGCCGCGGCCATGGAGGCGTCGAACCGGGTCATCGCCCTTGACCCGGCCAATCCCTCCGGATGGTTCCACAAGGCCGATGCCCTGGGACGGTGTGGAAAATGGGAGGAATCGCGGCAGTGCCTTGAAAAAACCATCTCGCTCAAGCCTGTTTTCCCCGAGGCCCACAACAACCTGGGCCTGGCCCGGAAGTCGCTGGGAGACCTGGCTGGGGCCGCCGAGTCGTTCCATGTTTCTTTGGCGCAGGATCCGTCTTTCGCCGAACCCTGCTGCAACCTCGGTCAGTTGGCCCTCGACAGGCACGACCATGACGAGGCGTTCGGATGGTATCGCAAGGCCTTCGAACTGGATCCGAACAGTTCACAGACCCATTTCGGCATGGGCAACTTCCTCAATGCCGTGGGCCGTTACGACGAGGCGGCAAGCCATCTCCGCAGGGCGCTCGAGATCCGACCGGACTTTGCCGAGGCGCTCAACAACCTCGGGAACATCCTGCTCAGCCTCAGGAAGCATGAGGAAGGACTCGAAGCGTTCCAAAAAGCCATCAAGATCAAGCCCGAATACCATGAAGCTTTCGCCAACATGGGCAACCTCCAGAGGGAGGCCAAGTTTCCCGACCTGGCCGAGGCCTCGATGCTCGAGGCGATCCGGCTGAAGCCCGACTTCGCTGCGGCCCATTCGAACCTTGGCAACGCCTATTTCGACCAGGGCAAGGTCGACCTTGCCTTGGCCAGCTACCGCAAGGGCATCGAACTGGGCCAGGACGACCGTGACTTCGTTCCCAACTACCTTTTCGCGCTCAATTACAGTCCCGCCTCCAGCGACGCCGAAATCGCGCGGGAACACCGCCGCTTGTGCCGGGAGAAGTTCGACCACCTGCGCGATCATTCGCCGTTCGCGAACACCCGCGACCCGGACAGGAAGATCCGCCTGGGTTATGTCTCTCCCGATTTCTGGATGCATCCGGTCGCCCGCTTCATGCTGCCCATCCTTGAGCACCACGACCGCGGCCGATTCGAGGTCTTCGCCTATTCGTCGCGTTATCTCAAGGACGGGTTCACGGAGGAATGCGCCAGCCGGGTGGACCGGTGGCGCGAGGCCCACCACCTCGACGACAAGGCGCTCGCGTCGCTGATCCGGGACGACGGCATCGACATCCTTGTCGACCTGACGATGCACTCGCGCGACTGCCGGCCCGGGCTTTTCGCCCGCAAGCCCGCTCCCATCCAGGTGTCGTACCTCGCCTATGTCGGCACGACCGGCCTTGAGGCGATGGATTACCGCGTCACCGACATTTACCTCGATCCGCCGGGGGCTGGCGAACTTCCGTTTCACGAAAAGCCATTGCGGCTGTCGCGAAGCTGGTGGACCTTCCAGCCGCCCCTGCGCGCGACCATATCGGATGTCGTCCCTCCGCCTTGCCTGAAGAACGGCTTCATCACCTTCGGCAGCCTGAACAACTTCGTCAAGGTGAACGAGCAAGTCCGTGACCTGTGGGCGAGGCTTGTGGCGGGCATCCCAAACGCCAGGCTGATGATCCACATGAAGGAATCGAGGGCCAGGCAGGGGCTGCTCGACTTCCTTTCCGAACGGGGCCTGCCGCCCGGGCGTGTCACGCTGGTCGGCTATCAGGACGGCCCCTCGTACATGGCCACCTACGGCAAGATGGACATCGCTTTGGACCCTTCGCCGTTCGCCGGCGGCACGACCACCTTCGACGCGCTCTGGATGGGTGTTCCCGTGGTCTCCCAAGCGGGAGAACGCAGTTCCAGCCGCGGAGGATTGGGAATCCTCGCCACGCTGGGCCGCCGCGACTGGGTCGCCTCGAGTCCCGAGGAATACATCGCCATCGCGCGTCGGCTGGCCTCCGACCCCGGCGAACTGGCTGGGATCCGCAAGGGGTTGCGCGACGAGATCCGGGCCTCTCCCCTGATGGACAACAAGGGATTCACGCGGGAGCTTGAAGGGCACTTCCAGGCGATATGGCGCGACTGGTGCCGGGGTTGATCCGGCCGTTCCGCCCCATGTTCCCGAGGGCTTTCATGGAGCGGCGGGCTTCAATTCCTTGCCTCCATCGACAGGAAATGTCGCCTTCTGGTTTTCCAGCGCGCCAACCATGCCATTCATGAGCCGGCGAAGTTCCTCCGGCCGGGTCCCCGCGAGGTCGGCCTGTTCGTACGGATCGTCCTTCAGGTTGAACAACTGGTGGCGCGATCCGTTCGACGATTTGCCCGGGAAATAATGGTAGATCACCTTCCAGTTCCCTTCTCGCCAGGTGGTGAAGTAGTCGCATCGGTGGGGGGCGTGGGGAAAGTGCATCAGGAAGGTGGTTGAATGGCCATCATCCGCCCGGCCGGAAAGCATGCGGGCCAAGTCGCCGCCATCGACCGCGTGCGTGGCGGGCACCTTGGATCCCGCCAGCGACAGGATGGTGGGGAAAAGGTCGTACACGGCCGCCGGCTGGGCCTGGATGGCGCCAGCGGGAATTGGAAGTTTCCGTTGGGCCGGTTGGGCCGGATCGGGCTTGAGCCATGAGGCGATGAACGGCACGCGCGTGCCGCCTTCGTATTGCGAACCCTTGCCACCGCGCAAGGGCGCGGAGCAGGCGACCGATTGATGATCCCCCAGCGGGGCGTCGCTGCCGTTGTCACCAAGGAAGAACACGACCGTGTTCTCCGCAACGCCCAGCTTTTCAAGGTGATCCATCAGGTCGCCAAGCGACTTGTCCATGCCCTCCACGAGCGTCGCGAAGGCTTGGGCCCTCGGGTTTTTGCCGCTGTTGGCGTAGTTGGCGGCGAAGCGGGGATCGGACTGGAAAGGCGAGTGCACGGCGTAGTGGGCGAAATAAAGGAAGAACGGTCGCTTCTCCTCGACGGCGGCGCTCACCCGCGCGGTGGCTTCCCGGGTGAGCGCTTCGGTCAGGAAGGTTCCGGTTCCGTGGTATTGGGCGAGTCCGGGAACGGCGTTGGACTTGTTGCCTTTCTTCAATCCGAACCCATCGGCGCCAAAGTAGCTTCCCGGTGCGCCAAAAGACGCGCCGCCGACATTCTCATCGAAGCCGATGGCGCGCGGATCCTCCCCCGGCTTGCCCCGGGGCGCGAAGTGTCCCTTGCCCACATGGATCGTTTTGTATCCGGCATCGCGCAGGATGTTCGGAAGGGTGACATCACCCGGCTTGAGGCCGAGCCAGTTCCAGTCGGGCGGACCTTTGGGACCGCGGTTGTTGGCATCGGGATTGATCCAGTTGGTCACGCGGTGACGCGCCGAGTTCTGCCCTGTCATCAGGGAAACCCTTGTCGGCGAGCAGACGCTCATCGAGCTGAAACGGTTGAAGCGGATTCCCCGGGCGGCAAGCCTTTCCATGTTGGGGGTTCGGTAAAAAGCGTTGAGAGGATGCCGCTCGGGTTGGCCATCTCGCCCCGTGAGAAACGGCACGGAAGTGTCCATGATGCCCATGTCGTCGACCAGGAACACCACGATGTTGGGTGGCGCCGCGAACGCCGCGGAACCGGCGAAGGCCAGGGTGGCGAACAAGGCTGCTGACAGGAATCGGGGAGGCATGGTCGTGTGTCCTTGGGGATCTACCGGGAGGCTTTCCACTGGGCCGGCCAATCCGGCGATTCGGAACGCGCGGTCTTGAGGTAGTCTCCGATTTTGGAGGCGATCGCGGGATGGCGCGAAGCCACATCGGCCTTCTCGGCCGGGTCGGATTGCGTGTCGTAAAGCCGTACTGGCGAGGTCGGTGAACCCGAGCGGATCCCCTTCCAACGGCCTTGGTATAGGGCCGCCTGGCGAAACCCGCCCTCGTGGAATTCCCAGTAGAGGAACTCATGCGACTTCACGGACATGGTGTCGCCCCGCAGGACAGGTTCGATGCTGATCGAATCGAGGCCTTCAGGCAACCGGGCGCCGGCCAGGCCGGCGGCCGTGGCCATGAAGTCGCCGAAGTAGCCGGCATGATCGCTCACCGAACCGGCCTTCACCATGCCGGGCATCCACGCGATGAAGGGGACGCGGATCCCGCCATCCGTGAGGCTCCGCTTGATGCCCGAGAAAGGCCCCGACGGATTGAACCGGCCAAGGTTGTGGTTGCTTTCGTTGTGCGGACCGTTGTCGCTGGTGAAAATCACCAGGGTCTTGCGTCCAAGGCCCGATTCGCGCAGGGTGTCGAGCAGGCGGCCGACATAACCATCCATGCGGTGGATCATGGCGGCATGGCCCTTGTCCTGCTCGGGCCAATCCTTCCCAGCGAAGGGGCCGAAATCGGGAACCTGGGCCCCGTTTCCAAGCGCGGAGCGGCGCTCGTTGTTGGCATGGGGAATCACCATGCTCCAGTACAGGAAGAACGGCCTTTCCTTGTTGTCCCTGACAAAACGGACCGCTTCATCGGCAAACAGGTCGTCGGCGAAGGCCTTGGCCTCGGTGGCGTAGCCGCCTCCCTTGTCGCCCATCGCGACAATCTTGTTGGGCAAGGAAACCTTCTTTTCGTCGCGCCACAGGAATGACGGGAAATGGTTGTGGGCATGGACCTGGTTGAGGTACCCGAAGAACGAATCGAATCCCTGCCGGCGCGGCAGGCCCGATTCCGCCTCGCCGGTATCGCCCAAGCCCCATTTGCCCACCAGCGCTGTTGTGTATCCCGCGGCTTTCAGCATCTTGGCGACCGTGATGTCGTCGGGGCGCAGGGCCTGGGCCCCGGGATTGGCCTTTCCGGCGTTGCCGCGCACGCGGGTGTGGCCATGGTTCAGTCCGGTCATCAGCACGCTGCGGGATGGGGCGCAGACGGTGGCTCCGGCGTAAAACCGGGTGAAGCGCATTCCCTCGCTTGCCATGCCGTCGATCCGCGGCGTGGGAATTTCCTTCTGCCCGTAGCAGCCGAGTTCGCCGTATCCCAGGTCGTCGGCCATGATCCAGATAATGTTCGGGCGGTCCGCCGCGGGCGCCTGCGCCGCCATCATTCCCAACGCCAGCATGAACGCCAAGGAAAACCGGGCCATGAAAAGCTCCCGATGCTTGTTCGTACTGATCAGGTGATCATCCTATCCGGAGCAGGAAGGCGATTCCCTTTTCGACCAAGGCATGGCGCGGATGACGAGCGCTCCGAGGATTCCCAGCGCGCCCAGCAACAGCCAGATGGTGACCGGTTCCGCGTCCTTGGCCAAAAGGCGAGACCAAACCGGGTTGAGGAGCGGTTCCAGAAGGGTGATCAGGCTGGCCTCCCGGGCCGGCATCACCCGCAACGCATGGGCGGCCATCAAGTAGGGTAGGCCCATCTGGAAAAACCCGAACGCCGCCATGAACGCCACCTGCCCCGGCGATGGCGCCTGCTGAACCAGAACCAGCGGCAGCAAGACGGCGGCCCCCGTCAGGAAGTTGAATACCGTTACGGGGGTTCCCGGAAGGTCCTTGAGCCAGCCCAGGCCGAGCAGAACCATGGCGAACCCGACCCCGCTGGCCACGGCAAGTGCCACCGGAACCAGGCTCCCTCCTTCCCACCCCTCCATCACCAGGCACGCGACGCCTCCCATGGCCAAAGCCAGGCTGGCCAGGGTTGCCCGGTCGATGGTTTCCCGCCAAGCCAGCCAGCCGATGAGCGCGACCCACAGCGGAGCCGTGTACTGAAGCAGCACGGCGCTGGCCGAGGATCCAAGCGCCAAGGCGGAGACGAAGGTGGCGTTCATGAAGGCGAAGGCGAGGCCCACCGGAATCAGGCGCCAGGTCAGGCAGGCGCGCGTGGGTCGGGCGAAGGGGAGCATGATCAGGCCGCCCCACAACACTCGCCAGAACGCCATGGCCAATGGCGACATCGGCGGTTCGTGGGCGCTGAAACCGATCACGCCCGTCGTGTCGGTGGTCATAACACGGGTGAAGGCCCCCGACAGGCTCCACAAGACCGCCGCGGCCACCAACAAAAGTCGGGCGCGCGTCACTTGCGCATTTTTCCCGATCATCGCGCCTTGCATGCATGCATCAGGATGGAATTATTTAATAAGCCGCCCAAGCCTAAGGTAATCAAGGTCAAGGTTTTGGAAAGGACCAAGCCTCGATACTTTGTCCTGAATGAAAACCATAATCAATGGTGTGCCGGATCATGCACCAACTATCAAAACCGCACTCCCAGCGGTCAATGCACAGCCGGAAAAATACCAGGATTGAATATGTCACTTGCGTACATCGACCCGGATGCATAGCAATAACCGAGTAACTATTGCCTTGATTACGGCCGATGCGGCTTCAGGCCCTTCCCTTTTCCAACTTTAATTATCAGCCGAATGTAGATAATCCATGCGGACAATTCTCATCCTGTCCGTCGCTTCCCTCTTGGTCATGGTCGCCGCCATCGTCAAGCGAACCCGCTTCAGCGCGCATGCCATTGAGCACGATGGGACACGCCGATTGAGCCGACACGCCGTGCCACCCGACGATTACGCGAGTCTCAATTCCAAGGCGGGACGATATCTTCCCGACGCGCTCAAACGGGTGGCGCTTCCTGATGACCGTCCGGCGGTGCTGATATTCCTGAAGGCTGATTGCGAGTGCAGCAACGATTTCGCGCGCCTTTTCAACGCGGTGGAACAGCATCTGCGGCTAACAGCCACTTGCCTTGCCGTGATCGAGGGTACCGACCAACAGGTGAGTGCCTTTGTAGCCAAAAACGGCTTCACTGCGCCGTTTTTGGCTCAAGACAACAGCAGCCTCGCAGCAGCCTGGGGCATCAGCAAGGCGGGGGCCGTGGCATTTGTCAGGCCAAACGGAGAGGCCGAGGTCATCTGGCCAGGAATGTCGCGGCAGGGTTTCCGGGACATCACCAACCGCATGGGGCATCAGAACCTGATTCCGGAAGAAATCTTGAACGCGCTTCCCGGCACTTCAACCGCTGGTTGCCCCCTTTATCCGACATCCGTTTCATTCTCCCGAGGAGTAGACCGATGAATGATCCCTTTTCAGCCAAGCTTTCGCGCCGCAACCTGTTTCGATTCGGTGCCGCTGGCCTGGCCGGTGCAGGTGCCTTCAGCGCCTTTCATTATGTGCGCGGGCGAACCTCGGCCTCCGCACCCATGGCGGCTTCCGGTGTGGAAGACGCTCGTTTCGAGGGACTCAGGGAACAGTTGGGCCGTTATATCCTGCTCACACCGCAAAAATTGGGTGGTGGCACCCATGCCGTGGACTTGGCCACCCAAAAAACACTCGCGTGGATCTCCTACTGGAACTATGGCGACAGTTGCCCAATATCCCACCACCTTGCCGCGTTTCCGGCCGACTCGGGCGATCCCTACAAGGGCTTCGAGTTCGTGAACACCACGCAGGGGGGCGACAATGTCCTCATGTACGGTCTGCGCACGAGGATTCGCGAGAACGGGATGCTTGGGCAGGCGGGCCAGGGGAACCATATCTACCGCGTGGGATACGATGGCAAAACAGGCCAAATGGAATTGCTGGAGGACATTGCCGAAACCACCGGCATCGGTCTCGGCGTGCACACTGTTCCGTTCCCGGACGGAACCGGAATCGCCTGCGGCGACGGCCAAAAGGACATCGTGGCATTTTTTTCCCGCGCCCGCGGGGAGGAAAAAACCAAGGTTCTCAACGCCTTCAGGGCCGACTGGCAACCCAAGGCCGACGACCTTGGTTCAACATGGATGAAGGGCGGGCGTATCGTCCTCACGCGCCTGTCACCAAGCCTGGATCTCGGCCGCTACGACCTGCAGGGCACAACGGGCAACAAGATTAACTTCGAGATGGCCCCGATGGCCGAGTTGAGGGTGGAGCGCGGCCAGATCCCCGGAAACGATCCCCGCGGCCTGACCGGCCTCGACTTCTGCCTTCACGACCCGGGTCACCGGTTCTCGCTCATGGGCTTGCGGATGTGCGGAGGCGGTTTCATCATCGACCGCAAGAATTGGGAGCCGGTCTGCTTCATCCAGGCCAACGAGGGCTTGCAGGATAATTTTCCGCTCAAAAAGATATCTAATTCGCCCGACACATGGGTGGTCGACTTGCCATCCGTCGGCAACCCCATCCATGAGTCTGGCTTCCATCCCAATGGCGGCTTCCTGTGCATGATGAACAACCTGAGGGCGAACAATGTGGCGGTGTTCGACACTTCCGACCCCGATCCGCGCAAATGGAAGCGTGTGACCTTCGTGAAGGATCCGGAATGGCAAGGGGAATTTCCTTCCCCCTTCCACCTCAACTACTCGATCGACGGGACGAAATGCTTCTTCACCGTGCTCCGGCCAAAACCGATGCGGTCGGATGTGGTGGTGGTGGACACGAGGTCGTGGAAGATCATCAAGAAATTCCGCAACATCGGCGTCGACGCCCAGACAACCTGCACCACCTACGATGGCAAGTACGCCATCGTGATCTTCTCAGGGTTCCAGCGGATGGAATCCGGGGCGTTCGTGTTCCGCCAGGACACCCTCGAACAGGTCGGCTACATGCCGAATTTCGGCGGGCACCACGATTGCGTGATCGTGCCATCCACCGTTGAGCAACTGAAGTACAGCCGCAGCTGCACGGTGTGATGATGGGCGCCGCGGGCTACCACTTGCCGGTGTTGGTCCGCATGGCGGTGATTGATGTCGGCCGGCGCCCATGGAGGCTTGGATTCCTGGCGGCCGGCATCGCGCTGGCGGGGGCCGCCACTTTTGGTTCCCTTGTGTTCCATGCGTCGATCGGCCGGTCGCTCGATCAAAGCATGGCGCGCCTGGGCGCGGATGCCGCCATCGTGCCGGCGGGCGTGACCGCCAACCTCACCCCCTTGTTGTTGACTGTTGAACCGGGGCCGGCAGTCATCAACCCCCAGGCACTCGCCAAAATTTCAGCCCTGCCGGTGGTTGGGCAGGTCGCTGCCCAGCGCTCCCTGAAAATGGCTGACACAAGCGGCCACCTGCCCATTGACTTGATCGTCTTTGATCCGGCAGCGGATCTGACCGTTCAACCCTGGGTGGAGGAACGGCTCGAACGGCCATTCCGCCCCGGGGATGTGATCGTGGGTGGCCGCAGGCCGGAGGCCGTGGGCGAGCGGCTCATGCTTCAGGGGGTCGAGGCGACGGTGCACGCAAGGCTCGGCCTTGCCGGAGCCGGGCCATTCGAGCGCTCGATGTTCATCGGACCAGAGACTGCCCGCCTATTGGCCGGGGCGAAGGCGGTCATGGCGGACGGAAAACCTTTCCCTGCAGATCCGCTTGATTTCCCGAGCGGGGCGATGATCAGGCTCGCGCCCGGCAGGGGACTTGAGGAACTCCGCTTCGCGGCGGCTTCGGTACCCGAGGTGGCGATTGTCGCCGGCGGCGGTAGCCAGGTGGAGGTGCGGCAGGCCGTGGCGGCGCTGTCCGGGAGTTCCTTGGCCACGCTTTTGGTGGCACTTGTCGCCCCGGCGGTACTGGTGGGGGTGGCCTACGCGGGAATGCTCGCGGAGCGAAGGCGTGAACTGGGCACCATGCTCGCGCTTGGGGTTCCCAGGCGCGACATCGTTGTCACGGTTGCGGTTGAGGCCGCCTTGGCCGCCTTGGCGGGAGCCTTTGCCGGAATCGTCATGGCCTTCATGATCATCACCGGTTTCACCCGGACGGTGGGGTTCTTCCTGAGGCAGCGGGCGATCACGCTCGCCATGCCATCGTATGCGGAATGTGGTTGGTTTGCGTTCCTCAGCGCCTTGGCCGTGGCGGCGACGGTTGTCCTGGCGGCCATGTGCGCCGCATGGATCGCGGCGCGGCGTCAGCCTTGGACACTCCTGCGTGGCGACGCCCCATGAGCGCACCGCCTATCTTGGAAGCAAGGGGAACAACCCTGAGCTACCCCGCTCCCCGAGGTTCCATTGTCGCGGTTGACGATGTGAGCCTGCGGATCGATCCCGGGGAATGCGTCGCCATTCTCGGGCGTTCAGGTTCGGGAAAATCAACTCTCTTGGCCCTCCTTGCCGGCCTTTGCGAACCGACAACCGGCGAGGTGCTCTTTGATGGAAGGCCGTGGCGCGAACGGACGGTGAATGAGATCAATGCCGCCCGGACCACCGGAATCGGGTTGCTGCTTCAGGATGGCGGCCTGCTCCCCGGCCTGAGGGCGCTCGACAACATCCTTCTGCCGGCGGTCCTGGCCGGCAAAAGCCACGCCGAAGCGGTTGCCAGGGCGGAGCAACTTCTGGCCATGGTCGGGCTTCGCGACCGGTGGGATGCCTATCCCGCGGAGCTTTCAGGCGGACAGAAAAGGCGCATAGCGCTTGCGCGCGCCCTGACAAACAACCCGGCTGTCATCCTCGCGGACGAACCCACGGGCGACCTCGACGGCATGGCCGCGCGGGAGATCACGGGCATCCTTGAGGGAATCCGCGGGACTCGCCGCACGGCGATCGTTTTGGTCACCCATGATCCTGAGCTTTCATCGATCGCTGACAAGCGTTTTTGGATTGAAAGGGGACGATGCGCGCCCTTCAGGAATGAATCGGCGCAATCCATGGCGGTATC
>JAGWVO010000424.1 GCA_018970845.1 Planctomycetota bacterium | reverse complement strand
CATCGCCTCGCTTTATGAGCGGTATCCGCCGAAACCCGGCGCGCCACTCAATGGCGGCGCGCCGGCCGACGGCGCCCAGCCGGCGGCCCCAATCAACTAACGATCTCGTTCATCGCCCAAGGAGACGGCAACCATGGCACTCAAGGGTATCGACTGGAAGCAGTTCCTCATCGCCAATGGCGAAAAATTGGGACTGGGAATTTTCTCGGCGCTCGGACTGATCCTGCTGGCGCTGGGCCTCGTTTACTCGCAAACCGCGGAGAGCCCGGAAACCAAGAAGGCGGCACTCGCCAAGATCAACAAGGATGTCGACGGCAGGTTCGTGTCCGCGGAACCCGCTGATGCCGACAAGCCGAGCAAGGACCGGGCCAAGCTGGCCTACGCCGAGTTCAAGCCGATTCCCCCCTCGGGCTACCAGACCGACCCCTATTTCACCGACGAGGCCGTGGCGTCGCCCAAGCGCCAGCAACCCAAGATTCTCCAGGTCTCACCCGACGCCAGGGCGGCGGTCGCCCTGCTGGCGCTCAAGACACTCATCGTGGACGGGGATGACAAGCGCGGAACCCGCATCCTGGTGCTCAAGGACTACAAGGGCGGCGCCATGGCGGCCAAGGGCGGCGTTCCGGGCTTCCCCGGCGGCGCCGATGGGGGAGCGGGAGTGCCGGCCGTAGGCGCGCCAGCGATGGTTGCAGGTGCGGGCGCCACCGGCAAGGGCCCTGCCGCGGCCATGGGCAACGCCGACCTGCTCAAGAACATCGCCAAGCGGGCGGCGGGAACCGCCAAAAGGAACACGGGCAAACTCGGCAAGGCCAAGGACGACCCCAGGCCGATCTACAACGCCGAGATGGTTTCCGAGCAGGAGTTCGAAGCCAAGGGCTACCAGCCGGCCATTGATGTGAAGGCCGTGCGCGTCGCGGAGATCGCCGCGACATTCCCGCTCAAGCAGCAAATGGAGGAATACAGCGCGCGCCTCCGCCTGCAGGAAGGACAGTACGAGCTTCCCTACTTCTCCGGAGTCGAGGTGGAGCGCAGGGAAAAGCTCCCCGATGGCAAATGGAGCGACTACAAGGGCGTTGATGTCCGCAAGGACTACGACATGTACCGCAACCTGTCCTTCAACCAGTTCGAAACCGACGACGACCGCTGGCTCGACCTCGTGCAGATCCAGATGAGCCTGGCGGGCAAGCCGGTCTCGCCCGTTTACTGGAAGCGTCCCAAGGCCGTCTTCGACGGAATGTACCCGAACCTCGAGGAGGGCCTGGCCAAGGTGCAGGACCGCCTCAAGCAGGCGGAAACCAGCAAGACGCTCCAGGAACAGCGAAAAAAGAGGAAGTCGCTCCTTGATCGCAACGAGGATGACGACCAACCGGGCGCCATGGCGGGTATGGCCCCCGGGGGCATGCCCGGGTTCCCCGGAGGGGCGCCGGGTACTGGCGCGTTTCCTGGCGGCGGCCCGGGAATGGGGCCGAGGCCGGGCCTTGGCGGAATGCCTGGCATCCCGGGCGCCGGCGGCATGCCAGGCGGCGGTGGCCCGGCTTCCGCCATGGCCGACCTGCCCCCCCCCGACGACTGCATCATCCGCGTCATGGACTTCACGGTGGAGAGTGGCAAGACATACCAATACCGCATGCGCGTGAAGCTTCGTAACCCCAACTACATGCGCAGCGATGTGGCCCAGGAAAGCTACGCCAAGGAGGAGGAACTCCGCCCCGATCCCGAATCGTGGCGCGAACTCCCTCCCGTCACCTCTCCCCTGGAACAGTTCATGTACGCAGCCATTCCGGCCGTCAACGAGGGCCTCCTGCCCGAAGCCGATCGCAACAAGGGCTTCCTTGAAATCCATCACTGGGTGGAAAAAACCACGGTGGGAGGAGGTGATGTCGATGTTGGCGAATGGGTGGTCGTGGCCAGGCACAAGGTTTCACGCGGGGACTTCATCGGCCGCGACACCATCGTCCAGGGGGTGCCCACATGGAACCGGTCGATCCACGGCTCCGACTTCCTGCACGACCAATCCACCCAGGCCGGAGCCAAGGCGACGGGAGAGCCCTCGGTGATGGTGAACCTCGTGGCGCGCCGCGGAACCACCCCCGTCCAGTTCATCCTCGCCGATGTCGAGGGCCCATACTTCCTGCATGAACGCGTCGAACGCAAGGACGGCCGCGCGAGCACCACCCGGATCGAGGATCCCAAGCGGCCAACCCTCAATTCCAAGCAGGATCCCGACACTTGGTCGGAATCGATGATCCTCACCACCGACGGCAGGCTGCTGGGCCGCAACAGCGCCATGACCGAGGTTGATCCCGAACGGAAGGAGCGCCTCAAGTCGTATGACGCCCGGGTCTCCCAGGTGAAAAAGGAAATCGACGACATCCGCAAGTCCGGAGCGCCGGGCACACCCGGTGGCACCAACCCTTTCGGCACATCGGGGAACAACTGACGCCCGGCTGAAAACCGTTCCCAACCCTGGCCCGCCTGCCATGGCGGGCCTTTTTCTTGGATGAAGCCCATTATGATCGCAACCGCCGCCCTTGCGATGTGCCTGGCCTGCGGGCAGGTTGACTGGCAAAAACCGAGGGCCCTGAGGCCGGGAGACACCATCGCGTTCGCCGCGCCGGCGGGAGCTGCCGAGGAGGCGCCGGTGAAGGCGTTCGCCGCGGCGCTGGAGCGGGAAGGGTTCAAGGTGCGGATACCCGAGGGAATGCTGGGACGACGCGACCGCCACCTGGGTGGAACCGACGCCCAGCGCGCGGACGAAATCAATGCCCTTTTGCGCGATCCCGCCGTGCGCGCCATCTTTCCGGTTCGCGGCGGCTACGGCCTCACCCGCATCCTCGACCGGATCGATTACAAGGCCCTGGCCACCGATCCGAAAATCATCACCGGCTATTCGGATCTCACGGCGCTTCATCTGGCCGCCGCGCGCAAGTCGCGGGTGATCACATTCCATTCCCCCCTGCCCATGCACAGCCTTCACAAGGGGGAAACCGAACCCCACGCCTTCGCCTACCGTTCGTTCAGGCGCATGATCCTGGCAGGGCCGGAGGCGCCGCGCGCCGGCCTTGTGGAGACTCCGGCGGGCCCCCTTCAGCAAAAACCGCTGGTGGGAGGCAAGGCGCGGGGCAGGCTCATGGGCGGCAACCTCAGCCTGGTCGCGGCCACGATTGGAACTCCCTTCGCCATCGAACCGGAGAGCGCCATCCTGCTTTTGGAGGATGTGAACGAGGCGCCTTACAGGGTCGACCGCATGCTGTCA
>JAGWVO010000423.1 GCA_018970845.1 Planctomycetota bacterium | reverse complement strand
TGGCGTCGCGATCGGCCTTTTGGCCGGTGTGGTCTGCTACTTGGCCGTCTTCCTGAAGTCCAAGCTCGGTTACGACGACAGCCTTGATGCCTTCGGCGTCCACGGGGTGGGCGGATTCCTCGGCGCTGTTCTCACGGGATTGTTCTGCTACACCTCCGTGAACTCGGCCGGCGCCGATGGTTACTTCGCCTTCCAGGTTCGCGAGGCGAGGATCACCGAGCTGAAGTCCTCGACCAAGTTCGCCGATGTCGGTGCCATCGAGAAGGCGGTTCCCGCGCTCGAGGAAGCCAAAGGCAAGGCAACCGAGGCCTTCGACGCAGCCAAGACGGCGTTCGCCGATGAGAAGGATGACAAGAAGAAGGAATCCCTGAAGGCTCCCATGGAGGCCGCCTTCAAGAAGATGGGTGAGGCCGATGGCAAGCTTGCCGAGGCCGTTGAACTCAAGGCGCTTCTCGAGAAGGTCGAGTCGCTCAACAAGGACGGCAAGGGTCCGCTGACCCAACTGGGCATCCAGATCTACGCCTCATGCTTCGCCATGGTGCTGGCTTTGGTGCTTAGTGGCGTCCTCACCGGTGCCGTCCATGCCCTCACGGGCTTCGGCTTCACCACGGATGCCGCCTCCGAAGAGGAAGGACTCGACACCACCGAGCACGGGGAAGTGGGCTTCGACATCGGGCCCGCGCTCCTTACCGCGGCGGATCGTCCCGGTCCTATGCCCCGGGCCGCCGTGGCCCCGCCTTCCGGCGGCAAGCGCTTCAGCCTGAATGTGGAAGGGGTCAACTCGACCTTGCTCCACAAGGCGTGGTCCGACCTGTGCCAGGCGACGGCGACACCGCCCTCGGGCGAGTTCAAGCTGATCTATCCCAATGTGAGCACGGTCTCGGGCAACAAGTTCCGGTTCTCCGGAGGAGATCCCTCAGCCGCGCGCGATGCCATGACGCGCTTGCTTCAGAGGTCCCTCGGTTCCGGGATCAAGGTGTCCGTCGAGGCCTGATCAAATCCTTCGGGGCGCCTGGCTCACGCCGGCGCCCCCCTTCCCCATCACATTCCAGCACATGAAAGGTCTGAGCATATGAAGCTGATTGTCGCGATCATCCGGCCTGAAAGGCTCGAGGCGATTCAGGTGGCCCTGAACTCGATTGATGTGTACCTGATGACGGTGAGCGAGGTCCGCGGCTGCGGCCGGCAAAGGGGCCACACCGAAGTCTACCGCGGTTCTGAAATCCAACCCCGCCTGATTCCCAAGCTCAAGGTTGAGATCGCCGTGACGGATCCGTTCGTCGAGGCCACGATCGAGGCCCTTGTCCATGGTTCCCGCACGCCTGAAACCGGCAAGATCGGTGACGGCAAGATTTTCGTGATCCCACTCGAGGATTGCGTCCGCATCCGCACGGGCGAGCGAGGCGCCACCGCCATCGGTCCCTGACAAACCCCGCCCGACGCCCATGGGCGCTGGCCGGCCGGTTCCCCAGCGGACCGGCCGGCCCGTTTTTTTGGTGTATTCTGGCTTCCATTCCGTCCGTGTTCATGCCGGGGGAATCCGATGCTCGCGCTGTTTCTATTCGCCGCCTTTGGCCAAGGGACGACCCTTCTCGACCAATACATTTCCAGCAAGGATGATTCGTTCAAGTGGAACCTGGAATCCGTCAAGGACATTCCACTCGCTGGAAAAATCCATCACCTCCGGCTGACCTCGCAAACCTGGCAGGGGATCGCGTGGGAGCACGACCTGATCCTCCTCGAACCCTCCGGCACGGCGGGATCCGAAACCATCATGATGCTCAACACCGGCGGCAAGCCCGGCGCCGGGAACCAGGCTTTGGCCCTCGCGATCGCCGCCAAGCTCAAGGCGCCCTTGGCGGTTCTTTACCAGATTCCCAACCAGCCCATTTACGGCAAGACCGAGGATGGCCTCATCGCGGAAACCTTCTCCCGCTTCATCGATGGCGGGGGCAAGGATGGATCGCTTCCCCTGCTATTCCCGATGGCCAAGTCGGTGATGCGCGGCATGGATGCGCTTGAGGCCCACACCGCCAAGGCATGGCCCAAGCCTGCGAAAAAATATGTCCTCACGGGCGCCAGCAAGCGCGGATGGACGACATGGCTGACCGGCGCCGTCGACAAGCGGATCGTGGCCATCGCGCCCATGGTGATCGACACCCTCAACATGCTCGACCAGTTCGAGCACCAGTTGAAATCGTTCGGAAAGCCGAGCGAGCAGATACGGGACTACACCGAGCGCAAGCTGGTGCCCCTGCCCGCTGGGGAGGCGCCCAGGAGGTTGTGGGCCGGAGTGGATCCTTACCTTTACCGCGATCGGTACCAGCTTCCCAAGCTAATCCTCAACGGATCCAACGATCCTTACTGGACCGTGGACGCGCTGAACCTTTACTGGGATGGACTCCCCGGCAGCAAGCATGTCCTCATCGTTCCGAACGCGGGGCACAACCTCGACGAGAAATCGGAGGCCATGCCCAGGAAGATCGACAGGGCGCTCGCCAGCCTCTCGGCATTCGGAAGGGCGGCCATCCGGGGTGCTTCCCTGCCCGAGTTCCGTTGGGCCTACACGGGTTCCCCACGGGAAACCCGGCTGAGCATGTCCGGTCCGGCCCGCAGGCTGGAACTTTGGTTTGCCGAGGCGCCCACGAAGGATTTCCGGCAGGCGCGCTGGAACCGGCAAGAGATCGCGCTCGAGGAATCGGATCCGCCCAAGGCCCAGGTGGCCCTCAAGGTTCCCGAGAATGGATACAGGGCATACTACGGGATGGGAGAATTCATCGATTCCGGGGAGCCTTACTGGCTCAGCACTCAGGTGAGGGTGATCGGTGCGGATTGAGTCGATCGGCTCCTAGGCCAGCCTCATTTTTTTGGGTTGATAAAAGCACAAGCTATTCAGATCGTTTCCGAATTTATCCAGTTCGCCTCTCTCAGGCATCGGGTAATTGGAAATATCCTGCATCCCGAGAGCCCTGAACGAAGTGAGGGGCGGGTTGATTACGCTGGAAATCCCGGGCTTGGCCCTGAAATCCGATCCGTTATGGGGATCAGTCACGGCGAGCCCGGTTTGTATTGTGCAAAGATCTTGAAGCCTGCTATGAAATTGCCCCGCTCACTCCGGTGCTCCGCACCTCCGTTCGGGGTTCCTTTTGAATCCTTCAATAGTCGGCTTTTGCTGCTTTATCAGCGTCATCAATCCAGCGGATCGGTTTGAACCAGCTTTGTGTAAAGCGGCAAGGGGCGGCCCGGGCCGCCCCTCGGGGC
>JAGWVO010000422.1 GCA_018970845.1 Planctomycetota bacterium | reverse complement strand
GCACGCTCGAGATTGTAAACCCAAAGGTAGTTCACCGTGTTTTCCCGGTACTGCGTCACGCCAAGCTCCATGGCCCGGCGGGCAGCAACGGCGCCTTTCGTCAATTCCGTGGCGATTTCCCCGGACTTGATGTAGCTGATGATGGCGTCCTCCACTTCCCGTTGCGCCTCGAGCGTCCGGTTTTCCAGGGAGGCGACCGCCTCGGTGAACTTGGCGTCCTCGTACCTGACCTTGGCCAATAGCCGCCCGTAGTTCAGGACATTCCACTGGATGGAAGGGCCCACGGAACCGGTCAACGAGCCTGTCGACGCGTAATTTCCCAAGGTGGAATAATAGACTCCGATGTTTCCATTGACCGAGAAGGCCGGCAGCAATTCCGAAGTCGCCACGCCTATCCGCGCCGATTGCGCGGCGACCGTCCTTTCGGCTTCGCGAAGATCGGGCCTCCGGCGGATCAGTTCGGCGGGAATGCCCGTGACCAGGTTGGTTGGAAGGTTGGGAAGGCCGCCCTGGCCAAGTTCCTTGTCCAGGTTTTCCGGTGGCCGGCCCGTCAACACGCTGATGCGGTTCATGGCCAGCCTTGCGCGCAATTCGTAATCGCGCAATTTGGCGAGCGTGGATTGGAAGGCGGTTTCGCTCGTGCGGGTGTCCACTTCGGAGGTCGCGCCCTCCTCGAACTTGATCCTGCTCAACCGGACCAGTTCCGCCTCGAAGTCGGCCAGCCTCTTGGCCAGAGACAATTGGCCTTGCGCCACCCGGTAATCCACATACGCGGAAGCCACTTCGGCCTGAAGCAACACCATTCCCTGGTCCCGCGAGGCGACGGCTGCGTCAAGTTCAGCCGACTGACTCTCGATGGCGCGGCGATATTTTCCCCAGAAATCCATCTCCCACCCGGCGGCCAGCGAAGCCAACCCGGTATTGTAATATCTGTTATACCCAAGAATGCTGAGGAGTTCCGCCGGCAGCGGGCCATTGTCGAAATTGAAGACATGGCGGGAGTACGACCCGTTGATCGCCTGATGCTGGGGGAAAAGCCTGCCTTTCGTGTGGTCGAGTTGCGCGCGGGAAGCCAGGATGCGCGCCCCAAGTTCACGCAGTTTCCAGTTGGATTTCCTCACCTGCCGAGTCAGGTCATCGAGCACGGGGTCTTCGAGCGCGCGCCACCAGGCGCCTTCATCCACATGTCCGGTTGCCAATGCCGGGTTGCCCGCATCAATCCAATCCTCGCCAACCGCCATGGGAGGGGCGCTGTAGTCCGGTCCGACCTTGAATCCCTTTCGAACCCAATCCCGCAATGGCGAGCAACCACCGACCCCTGAAACAAGGGCGATAACAAGCAACCCAAGCTGAAAACCGCGGGGCATGCCTGATCGCCGGGGAACAATGGAAACCCATCATCGTGATCGGCTGGAATTATTGGAAATCTTGACAAATCCGTAATATTTTACCCATTTTGTTGGCTTGTGGTTGGTGGCGAAGCTTGGGGCGGGCGCTCCAACCGGTCGAGGCAAAGATAAACAGCCGGGGTGAGGTACAGGGTCACCAACTGTGACAGCGCCAAGCCGCCCACCACAACCAATCCCATGGGTTGCCGGCTTTCCCCGCCGGCGCCCCAGCCCAGGGCGATGGGCATCGCTCCCGCGATGGCGGCGAATGTGGTCATCAGGATCGGTCTCAATCGGGCCACGCTCGCCTTTTCAATGGCATGCCTGGCGGAAGATCCGCGGCGCCGTTCTTCCAGCGCGAAATCAATCACCATGATGGCGTTTTTTTTCACGATGCCCAGGAGAAGGAGGAGGCCGAGGAAGCCATACAGGTCAAGTTCCAACTCGAAGTGCCGAAGGATCAGCAGGCCTCCAAGGCATGCCGAGGCCAATCCGGAAATGACGGTTACCGGGTGCACAAAGCTCTCGTAGAGGATCCCCAGGATCAGGTAAATGACCAAAAGGGCGAAGGCAAGTAACGCAGGCGAGTCGGAGGCCGAGCGCGAGTACTCGGTCGCCAAACCGTCCATCGCGCCCTCCACTCCCGGATGATCGTGCTCCAGGAGTTTCCACAGTCTGGCGACTTCGCCGATGGCGGCCACGGCGTTGGAGCCTGGGGCCGGGTCGAACGAAAGGGTGCGCGCCGCAAACCTGTCCCAATGGCTGATTCGGGTGGGCATCCTCACTATTTCAAAATTGGCGATCTGCCGCAGCTTGACAAGGGTTCCGGCGCGGGATTGCACCTCGAGAAGCCCCAGTTGGGCCACATCCGCGCGGAACCGCGGAAGCGCCGAGACGAGCAGCTTTCGGGCACCCTCGGCGCCATAGACTGTTTCCGTGTTGTTTTCCGCGTACGCCGATTGCAGGGTTTGGCCGACCATTCCCGGGTCGATGCCCAAAAGGCCGCACATCCTGCCATCGACTTTCACGCGCACGGCCTGGCAGCCCAGGTCCGGGTTGCCAGGCAGGTTGGTCAGATAACGCGAATCACGCATGGACTGGAGAAGTTTCTCGGCGGCGGCATCAACCTGCAGGCCATCGAGCCCTCGCAATGTGAACTGAAGCGAAGCCGGATAGAGCTTGGTCGCCAACGGTATCGACGGGGGTTGCACCACCTGCGCCATCACTTCGGGATCAACGTTCAGGCTGGTCGTCAGCCGGTCGCGGACAACCCTGATCGGGCCGCGTTCGCGTCTGGGCCGCAACTGCACCAGGACGCATCCCTCTTCCCGGGAATCGTTGAACTCGTTGATTCCCAGAAGGGTGGCGTGGCCCTCGACGGCTGGGTCGTTGTCGAGGGCGGTTCTCAGCGCGGCATGCGCCGTCTCCATCCTGGCTGACGATGTGCCGGGCATCACGCGGGTGAGCACGACCAGCCTGTCCTGGTCATCCGCCGGAATGAATCCCTTGGGCGAATTCATGAATTCATGGATTGTCCACAGGAAAGTTCCCGCACCCAGCAGCGTGAAGAGAAGGGGAAAGGCGGTCACAGGCCAAAGCGTGAGCCGATACAGGCGAACGACAAGGCCTGAACCGGCCTCCCGGTGCGCGCGCCCATGGGGACGAATGAGGCGTGAACAGACGACGGGCGTGAAGAACATCGCGATCACCCCGGAAAGAATGATGGCCACCGAAAGGGTTACCGCGAACTCCTTGAACAAACGGCCGACGATTCCCCCCATGAGCAGCACGGGCAGGAAGACGGCCACAAGGGACAATGTCATCGAGAGGATTGTGAAGCCGATTTGCCCCGCTCCAGTGATGGCGGCATCCATC
>JAGWVO010000421.1 GCA_018970845.1 Planctomycetota bacterium | reverse complement strand
GTATCCAGGCCCGTGAGATCCGTCGTGCTCCTGCGCGAACCGCGCGCCCTGCTTCTTTCCATGTTCAAGCATGGCATTCAGTTCAAGGACGATCCTGTCCATGGATACATCCATGAGAACTGCCCCACTCCAGAGCAATTCTTCAAGGATCCGGTCATGGCGCCTTATGTGGCCAATCCCATGGCCCGTTTCCTGGGGATTTCCGAGCGCGCTTTTTCTCCCGAGTTTATCAGTTCAGCCCTCTCACATCCGCCTGAGAAAGCCAAGGAATATTTGGCTACTGCGCCGCACTCATTTGAAAGTAATCAAGAGATTCTGAGCATCGCCCTGGCCCGCTTGAGGCAATTCCATGTGGTGGGCTTGGCGGAAAACCTGCAACTTTCCGCCAACCTGGTCGCCCGCATGGAGGGATGGCCCCTCTTCGGGGAGGTACCTCACTACAACGAATCGGCCAACAAGACCAAGGTGCGGGATTTGTCGCCCGAGGCCCTTCGGGCCATCGACAAGCTCACGGAACTCGACCGGGAAATCTACACCCTCGGCAAGGAACTGTTCTCGAACGCCACCATCCGCGAGCGACTGAACGACGAAATGACGATTCCCATGCCCGAGGCTTCTGGCCCGCCCGTTCGCAAGGCGGCATGATCCCGTCAATGGGTTGATTTCAGTTGGTCGCGGCAGCTAGATTCTTCTCTCCGAAACGATCATCCTGCCGCTGGGGCTTACCGGGTGGAAAACGGCGGTGTCGTTATTCTGGGTGCCGGCGGACACGCCAAGGTGGTCATCGAGGCTTTCCGGGAAACCGGCCAGGCCGTGTCGCGCTGCGTGGGCGGACCTTCCGATCCCCCTTGCCTGCTTGATGTTCCGGTGATTCCCGACGAGGCCGAACTGCCGGCGCTCAGGGCCTCGGGCCTGTCGCGAGCCTTCGTCGCCATCGGTTCCAACAAGCTCCGGGAAAAGCTCGGGGCCAAGCTCGAGTCTCTGGGTTTTGAGCTTGTTTCCATCATCCATCCTCGGGCATGGGTATCTTCCAGCGCCCGCATCGGTCGCGGCGTCGTCATCATGGCCGGCTCGGTGGTCAACGCCTGCGCCGTCATTGGCGACCTCGCCATCATCAACACGGGCGCCACGGTGGATCATGATTGCGTGATCGGCCGCTGCGTCCATGTGGCTCCCCAGTGCGCCTTGGCCGGGTGCGTCGGCGTGGGAGACAGGGCGATGCTGGGAGTGGGCGCCAAGGTCATACCCGGCGTCAGGATTGGAGCCGACGCCACCGTCGGGGCCGGTTCGGTGGTGGTGCGGGATGTCAACGACGCGGCACTCGTCATGGGTGTGCCTGCGCGGGTCAGGGATGGGGGCAGGACCAGATGAACAGGATCATGGTGGCGGAACCCACCCTTGGCGGCAACGAACGGAAATATGTCCTCGATTGCCTCGACACCAACTGGATCTCCTCCAACGGCAAATACATCGGCATGCTTGAGTCGGCCTTCGCCGAGTTCTGCGGATCCCGGCACGCCATCGCCTGCAACAACGGCACCACCTCGCTCCACCTCGCCCTTGTGGCCATGGGCCTGAAGCCGGGTGACGAGGTGATCATTCCGACGGTGACCTACATCGCCACGGCCAACTGCGTTCGCTACTGCCACGCCACCCCCGTGCTGGTGGATGTGGAACCCGGAACGCTCAACATCGATCCGGGATCGATCGAGAAGGCGATCACGCCGAAAACACGGGGCATCATGCCCGTTCACCTCTACGGCTACCCAGCCGACATGGACGCCATCAACGACATCGCGCGCCGGCACGGATTGTTTGTCTTGGAGGACGCCGCCGAGGCCCACGGCGCGACGATCCAAGGCAGGCGGGTCGGCAGCATGGGCACCGCCGCATCCTTCAGTTTCTTCGGGAACAAGATCGTCACCACGGGTGAGGGCGGCATGCTCACCACCGACGACGATGATCTCGCCGCCCGGATGCGCCTGCTGCGGGGCCAGGGCATGGATCCCAACCGCCGATATTGGTTCCCCGTCGTGGGCTACAACTACCGCATGACGAACATCCAGGCGGCCATCGGCCTGGGGCAGATGGAGCAGGTGGAAAAGAAACTTTCGCTCCGCCGGGAAATCGCCCGCTGGTACGACGAGTCGTTGGCTCCGATCGCCAATCAACTCGACCTGCCGCGGGAATCCGCCGGATATCACCATTCGTTCTGGATGTACAACATTTTCGTGAAGGACGCCGACGAGGCCCGCCGTGATGCCATCATGAGGCACATGGATGCCGCGGGCATCGAGACCCGGCCCGTGTTTTACCCGATGCATGTCCTACCGCCTTACGCGGAAAAATCGCGCTTCCCGGTGGCCGACGCCTGGTCCTGCCGCGGCATCAACCTGCCCACGCACGAGGGACTCGCCAGGGCCGATGTGGCCCGGGTGGCGGAAGCGCTGCGCTCGGCGATTTCCGCCACGGCGGTGCCGCGCGCCAAGGCCGCCTGAACCGCCTCCCACCCCTCGCCCCCAACCACCGCGCCGCTGAAACCCCGGTTCCGGCGGCCTTTCCATTTTCCGGCAGGGACGATCTTTGATTCATCCCGCTGAGCCGGAACAACCGATACATCCTGAAGGACCCTTTCCATCAGGAAAACCGCCATGGGCCGCGCCTCCGTCATCGCCACCGCCTGCCTCGCCTGGGCCTGCGCCAGTGTCGGCGCCCAGGAAATCGAGCAGTTTGTGGGCATACGCCGCGTGGAACCGGCCAAAAAAACCGCCGCTGAGCCGAAGGCGGAACCCTCGCCAACCAAGGCCGAGGCTTTCCCGCAAGCCAAATCCGAGGAAAGCCTGCCCGTGATCGCCGTCGCCACGCCCCTCCGGCGGGTCGATTTCCGCGAGCCATCCGAACCGCTCACCCTCCCCGTTTTCAGGCCGGCGCCGCCACAGGAATCCGTGGCCCTGCCAGTTCCAGCCAAGGCTGACGAACCTCCCGCGCCACAGGCGGCAAAACCCGCCGAAACCGCGGCGGCCGCCATGCCGAGGCCGTTCGCCAATCAGCGCCCGTCGTTCGATGAACCCAAGGACATCTGGGAATGGATCGTGGTGACGGGCCGGGACATGCAGTCGGTGTCGCTGGGCCTTGGCTCGGCCGCCACCATGCTGGCGCTCGTGGCCATCATGCGCCCCCGCGCCCCCGCCGCCGCCCCCGTCGTCAATGTCACCATGCCGCAGTCGCAGGCCCCCGTCTTTGCCTGGGCGCCACCCGCTCCCGA
>JAGWVO010000420.1 GCA_018970845.1 Planctomycetota bacterium | reverse complement strand
CGGGACCTCGCCTGATCAAGGTGGGCGAAGAAAATTTCAGCCTCTCCTTCGCAGACCCCGTCTACTAAAACCTTGCCTGACGCCGTGGCACCCTCTGGCCGGATATGGACGAGCTCCACCTCGTAGTGCAGTGTTTCGCCAACCGTGAATTCTCGGCTGAAGGATGCCTTGTTGATCTTGCCTAGAACGACCTTTTCACGAAATTGATTGGCTTCACCCGCGAGGATTCCGCCGGTTTGGGCAAGACCTTCGAGGATGAGGGCGGCCGGCATGACGGGATAACCCGGAAAGTGCTGGGCGTAGTGATCCTCTGCGGAGGAAAGGTTTTTCACGGAGCGGGCACGCTTGCCACTTTCAAACTCCAGAAACCCATCTATCCAGATCCAGCGCATTGGCCAACTCTCCGGGACATGAGCCGGGGAGAGTGATCGCCCCTCCCTCGGCCACGCCCATTCCGTTTCAGGCTTTGCCCGCCTTGGCCAACTTGTCCTCAACGAAACGCGCGATCATGTTGACGGTGAAGAGGTTCGTGAGCTGGGTGGCCTCGGGGTTCTTTTCAAATTCGGAGAAATCCGCGAAAGGCATTCCTTTCTTCAACTCTGCCAAGCCCTTGGGCGTGTACTTGCCATCCTTGAGCAGTTCGACATCCGAGGTTTGGGCGGCCTCGGGGAACAGTTCCTCCCGGGGAATCTTGATCCCGAATTCCCGTTCCAGCCTGAAGACAATGTCCAGGAAGTCGATGGACTCGGCGCCGAGGTCACCCGTCAAGGTGGACTCGGGCTTGATCTCGTCTTCATCGATGTTGAGCGCCTCGACCAATGTTGAGGAAACCTTGCTCAAGACCTCTTCATGGCTGGCCATGTCATCAATCCTCGCGCGGGAAGCCTTGGGTCAGGGGCACCCCGCCCCTCGTTGAATGCCTTGTCCGGCCCCCGCAGCCGATCCAAGTCCGGGGCATCGGCCCCGGCAACTTTACCATCAAAACTACTTGCCGGCTGCCGGCCCCAAACTGAGACCACCGTCAACCGTGATCACTTGCCCCGTGATGTACGACCCTCCGTCTCCGGCGAGAAATACCGCAACCTTGGCGATATCAGCAGGTTGGCCTAGGCGTCTCATGGGAATGATTTGGTTGAGCTTGTCACCGGCTCGGTTTCTCACCACTTCAGTCATGTCAGTCTCAATAAATCCCGGGGCGATTGCATTTACCGTAACCCCGCGTGGAGCCAACTCCATCGCCAAAGCCTTGGTGAACGAATTCACCGCGCCTTTGCTAGCGGCATAATTGGTTTGCCCGGCATTCACGAAATCGGCGGCAACACTGGATATGTTGATGATTCTTCCTTGGCGCTTACGCATCATGGAAAATGCGACCGCATGACAGCAGTTCATTGTTCCATACAGATTGGTTTGCAAAACCTTGTTCCAGTCCTTGGATTCCAACCGGACAAATAGATCATCGTGAATGACGCCGGCATTATTGACAAGAATATCAATAGCCCCAAATGCTTGGTCTGATTCGATTTGAGCAAAGAGTGCCTTGACTTGAGCTTCGTCGGCGACATCCGCCTGCATGATCCTGAGGCAACCACCACGCTGGGAGACCGCTTTTTCAAGCTCTTCCGCCGCTTCCTTGCTTCCACGATATATGGCAACAACTTTGCAGCCATGGTCGGCCAAGGCTTCAGCAATGGCTCGCCCAATTCCGCGGCTGGCACCCGTCACGACGGCAACCTTACCTTGCATTGTCATTTCTTTATTCAACCTTTCAGTGCGGCAGGCCAAAGAAGCAAATGCCGTCGCTTGAGCGCATTGACGATTTCCTTGTCCAGTTCTTCGAATAATGGGTTCCGGTCTGCCAAGTTATATTTGGCTAGCGCGAAACGGCCTGACACTGTCGAAGCCCCACCAGATTCTCCTTTACCCTTGAGCACCGCCGTACTTTCACTCGACTCCACGAGTTCGACATGAACAGTCATTGTCTTGCCAGGTTCCATGAATGATCCGTATTTCACATTTTTGGCTTCCCGCATGGCGATGATGCTATACCGATAATTATCGGTGTCCCTAAGCAACCATGACGCGGCTTCCACCAAGGTTTGCAGCATCAAAACGCCTGGCATGACTGGGAATCCCGGAAAATGGTCTCCAAGATACTCCTCGCCAAGTGTGAGATTCTTGATCGCTGTTAATTGCTTGCCCGGCTGGCAATCCACAATCTTGTCGATCAGATTGAATTGCATTGCCGTCCACCAATGAAGCTGTTAGCCGGTTCATTCCACCAGCAATAAACTCTTGTTTTAGACACCTCGAGACAGCCCGGCAACCCGTGCGCCTCGCATGGAACTATCATGCACAAATAGACAGAATAAGAAGAATAGAAAATTTGGGACGGAAGCGCATTTTGTCTGGATGTTATTCCGGAATAACCACCTGATCCAATTATTCCGCCTCAATTTGCCAGGATGGTTGGAATGGCGCTCGGCATTCTTGGGGCTTGCAGCCAACGAAGGTTGACAGGATTCAATGCCTTGCTTCCCACGAGTATTCTCAGGCCCTCTTCCGCACCTTTCATTCGCATTTCGCGGTATCCTTCTACCGAATAATAAGCCACATGAGGTGTCCAGACTACGCGGGGATGCGTTCGCAAATCCTTGGAGCTAACTGGTTCCACTTCGGAAACATCAAGTCCGGCTCCCGCAAGCTTTCCCGATTCCAAGGAATCGAGCAAGGCTTTCTCATCCACACACCCCCCTCGAGCCGTGTTGATCAGTACGGATCCCGGAGCCAGGTGAGCCAATGTCTTGCTGTTAATAATGTGCTTGCTTTCGGTATCAAGCCAACAATGAACACTGATGAATGGCGATCGCTGGAACAGTTCCTCAATTGACCAAACCCTTGTGATTCCAAGCATTTTGTCGGTGCCAGGTTTGACATACGGATCGTAGAAGCAGACCTCCATCCCAAATGCCTTGGCCCTCAGGGCCATTGCCGCGCCAATTCGCCCGCAACCAATCAATCCAAGAGTCTTGCCCCTCAACCGAGGAGTTCCAAACACGACCGTTGAATCCCATGCGCCCGCCCGAATTCCCTCGTGCGAAGGCAACAATCTTCTCGTCACCGCAAGCAGAAGCATCATGGCGTGGTCAGCAACATCCTCGGTACCATAATCGGGTACATTGCAAACAACGATTCCAGCCTTGCCAGCCCCAGCTATATCAACATTGTTATACCCAACACCACATCTAACGATCGCCTTGCAATGATTCA
>JAGWVO010000419.1 GCA_018970845.1 Planctomycetota bacterium | reverse complement strand
CCCATGTAAAACCCGAACGCGGCGGGCACCAGCGAGACAAAGAACAACCACCATTTTTTGGTGAGCGCCGTCACCCCCATCAGCGCCAGGCTGATGGCAAGTGTGGCGTCGCACAGGTCGAATTGGTCGTCCTTTTCGTTGAGTTCGTCGTATTCCTTTTGCGCCTGCTCGGCATCGCTTTTCTGTTGTTGGGCTTTCTGATCCTGCGATTCCGCCTTCTTGCGGTATTCTTCAGACTTGGCCTCGCGTGCCTTCCTGTTTTCGGGAGTCTCGTTGGGCCAGGGAACCGACAATTCCGCCGACACCCCCTCGTAAACCGCCTGCCGGATGTTCCGGGCCTGGAACCAAGCCCAGTTGTCATTGCGTTCAACCTGCTTCATCTGCATCTGCTGGACGATGTTGTCGTCCTTGACATTGCACAGGCCGATGAAGGTGGCGATCAGCACCACCATGAAGCCGACGCAACTGTCGAGCCTGTCGTTGGAACCCTTGCCCGGTTCAGGAATTTCGATTTCTGGCATGTGCGACCCCGGTTCTCAGGTGAATTCGTGGAAAACAACGAGACCGCGGCTCAGGCGGGTCGGGCGAAAAGTTCCCGCGCGGCCTGGCCCTTGCCATCCTCGGTGGCGTAGAAGGGTCGCTTCTCGATCTCGAAGGCGGTCTTGGGCGAGATGCCCATTGCAGTGAAGATCGTGGCGTGCAGGTCGCGGATGCTGATCGGGTTTTTCACGGTCACCAGTGGGCGCTCCGGGGCGGTTTCCCCGTAAAGGAATCCACGCTTCATGCCGCCGCCGAACATCAGCACGGAACCGGATCCCGTGAAGTGCCGGTGCAGGCCGTAATGCTTCATCTCCCCGAGTTTTTCGGCCTTGGCTCGCGACTGGTCGCGAGCGGTGCTGCCGGGCACGCCCTCGATCATCATGTCGCGGCTGAATTCGCTGGCGAGCACGACGAGCGTCCGGTCGAGCAGGCCCCTGTTTTCCAAATCGACGACGAGTTGGGCGATGGGCCTGTCGATCTCCCGCTTCATGCGGGCGTAGGTCGTGTGGCCGTTCTCATGGGTGTCCCAGTGCAGGAACGGAACATATTCGGTGGTGACCTCGATGAAGCGCGCCCCGGCCTCGGTCAACCTGCGCGCCAGCAGGCAGCCAAGCCCGAACCGGCCGGTGTTGTAGAGGTCGTAGCTTTCCCTGGGCTCCAGGGCCAGGTCGAAGGCGTCGCGTTCCTTGCTCGTCAGCAACCTGTCGGCATTCTCGATGGCGCGAAGCATCGACTCGTGGTGATGGTCACTGGCCATCTCACCGACCGGACTGCGCTTGAGCAGTTCGCGGAAGGCGGCGCGCCTGGCTGCGAAGCGCTCCGCCGTCATCCCCTTGGGCGGGCGAACCGCTCCGGAGGCGTCGTCGGGAAACGGCAGGTTGAACGGTCCGTACTCGGTTCCGAAGAATCCTCCGGTGGTGAACGCCTTGAGTTCCTCCTGCTCGCCCACGCCCTCGAGCCTTTGCCCGATGTTGATGAAAGGCGGAATCGCCGGGTTGCGGGGTCCCAGCACGCGCGCCATCCACGATCCGACATGGGGGCAGGCAACCGTTTGCGGCGGAACATATCCCGTGTGCCAGTGGTACTGGTGCCGCGAATGAAGGATGTTGCCAAGGTCGGCGACGACATGCGAGCGGATGAGCGTGCCCTTGTCCATGACCTTGGCGATGTTCTCCAGGCCCTGGGTCAACTTGATGTTGTCCACCACCGTGTCGATGGCGGGAAAGGTCGAGAGGATTTTCTCGACCGGCACGCCGACCTCGAAGGGGGTGTGCCTCTTGGGATCGAAAGTGTCGGGCGCTCCCATGCCGCCGCCCATCCAGAGCAGGATGCAGGTGTCGGCGGTGGCCCTGGGATGGGGTGCCGTTTCGTTTGCCAACAATCGGGGCGCCGCTCCCGCGATGGTGGACAGTCCGGCGGCCTGAAGGCCGCGAAGCAATTCGCGGCGGGAGATGTCATGGCTCATGGCGGATTTCCTCAGCGGACCAGTTGGAATTCGGGAAGCATGACGATCACGCCCAGCAGGTCGGCGACCCCGTCGGCGGTCGGCTTGTCGCCGAGGACGGCGCGCGCCTGCTCGAGTTCGACCGGAGTGGGGGAGCGGCCCAATCCGGATTCGAACAAGCCTTTGGCAAGCGCCTCGGAAGTCGCCGGGCGGGCCTTGAGGATGTTCGCCCCGCCCGCGGCCAGCGTTCCCGCGAGAGTTTTTCCATTGAGGAGGTCGAGCGCCTGGAGCGTGCTGAGGTGCTCGGGGCGCACCGTCACCACTTGCTCCCGGTTGGGACGGCCCAGCGAACGCATGAGGTCGTCGCAATGGACCAGGGTGGCCCTCGTGAGCCGCCTTTCCATGGGTACCGGATCGGCAAACGCGGGAATCGCCGCGGGAGCCAAAGGGCGCGCGGGGCCGGCGCCCGTCATCATCCACACCGTATCGACGAACTGCTCGGCCGTGAGTCGCTTCAGTTCCGGCCCCTTGAAAACATAGCCATCGCCGGCATCCTCATCCGATCGGGGCACGGCCGCCGACTGGTAGGCCGCCGAGGTCGCGATATGCGCCATCAGTTTTTTCAGGTCATGCCCGTTCTCCGAAAGGTGGTTGGCCAGGTGGTCGAGGAGGTCGGCGCTCCAGGGCTTGTTGCCCATCATGTCCACCGGGTGAACCACACCGCGGCCCATCATCCTGTCCCAGATCCGGTTGGCGATCGTCCGGCGGAACCTTCCATTTTCGGGATGGGTGACCAGGGCCGCGAGTTGTTCGAGTCTTTTTTCCTTGGGTGCCGCGGGGTCGACCGCCCCCAGTTCAGGAAACAGGAACCGCGCCTTCGCCGTGGCGCCCGTCGGCTTGTCGCAGCGGTGGATCTCAAGCGCCTTGTCGGCGATCACGGCGGCAAGCCCGTAGGCGTCGTCGAGTTTCCACGAATCGATGAAGCTGTCGTGGCATGAGGCGCACTTGATGTTGGCCCCGAAGAACACCTGGCCGATGTTTTGTGAAAACTGGAGTTCCACCACCTGGCTGGCGTTCACGGCACCGCGCCACTTGATTCCCTTGGCAAAGCCGGCGGATTCCGCCGTCGGATTCACCAACTCACGGGTGAACTGGTCGAACGGCTTGTTTTCCAAAAGGGCCTTGTAAAGCCACGCGGTGATCTGGCTCCTTCCGTTGTCGATGAAACCCGTTCCCTTGTATTCATTGCGCAGCAGGTCGTTCCAAAAGGCCATCCAATGGTCGGCGTAAGACCGGTTT
>JAGWVO010000418.1 GCA_018970845.1 Planctomycetota bacterium | reverse complement strand
GGAGATCGTCCATGGTTGTCCGCGTGGAAAACCTCGTGAAACGCTACGGCGCCAAGGCGGCGCTGGGCGGCGTTTCGCTTGAGGTGGCCTCCGGCGAGATCTTCGGGCTGCTTGGCCAGAATGGCGCCGGCAAGACGACCCTCGTCAAGGTATTGCTGGGCCTCGTCGCCCCCACATCGGGCAAGGCCTGGCTTTTGGACGAACCGGTGGGCAAGGCCCGGGTTCGCGAACGGATCGGCTATCTGCCCGAGGACCATCGTCTGCCCGAATACCATACCGGCCCCAGCCTGTTGGACTTTTACGGGGCCATGCAGGGCGTGCCTCGCCCGGTTCGGCGCCAGCGCATTCCGGAACTGATGGACCGGCTGGGCCTGTCCGGTCGCGAGCGTCTCAAGGTGCGCGGGTACTCCAAGGGCATGAAACAGAGGCTGGGCCTGGCCCAGGCCCTTTTGGCCGAACCGCGCGTGCTGTTTCTCGATGAACCCACCGACGGGGTCGATCCCGTGGGCCGCAGGCAGATTCGCGACCTGCTGCTGGCCGAGCGCGCCCGGGGCGTGACCCTGTTCGTCAATTCCCACCTGCTGTCGGAAATGGAGCAGTTGTGCGACCGCGTCGCCATCCTCAAGGGTGGGCGGATCGCGGTCACCGGCGCGGTGGGCGACCTCACCCGCCATGCCGACCGCTGGCGTATCGACCTTGCCCCCGGGGACGAGTGGCCCGCCGGGCTGCCTTTCACGGGGCGCCTAATATCGGCGGGCCGGCATGAGGTGGAGCTTGCCGATGCCGGGGAAATCGACGATGTCCTGAGGGCCCTGGTGAACGCGGGCGCGCGGGTGAGGCACCTGGAGCGCTGCCGGGGAACCCTGGAAGACCTTTACCTCGATGTCGCCGGGGAGACCCGGCATGAGTGAGGTCCCGTGGCACCGCCGGCCATCGGCGTTCCTGGCCGTTCTGGGCGATAGCTGGCGTGAAACGCGCGACAGCAAGGTCCTGTATGTGCTTCTGGGCGGCATCGGTCTCCTGCTGGGCGTGGTGCTGACGGCGAACTTCGAGCCTTTGCCGGGTTCCAAGCCCTACCTGCAACTGGCGGCGCGCGCCTGCGGCATCGAGACGGCCGGCCTCGACCTGGCCAACCTCGATGTCGCCGAGTTGGCCGGCCGCCTCAAGGGAGCGCTTTACTCGCTGGAAAGCTCCGCCGTGCTGGAAGACGCCGAGGATCTTCCGTCAGCCCGTTGGGAGGTGGTGCTCAGGAGGCAGGGAGTTCCGCTTGTGGGCGGGCGCGAATCGGCCGAAGAAATTTCCAGCCGCTTCGGCAAGGTGGCCGAGGGCCGGTTGTTCGTGGTGGATTCCATCGGGGAGATTCGCGACCGCCTGGGCGACCTCACGGGCGCGCAAAGGTGGAAAATGACGATTTCCGCCGGTCCAGACCTGCGCGTGGCATGGCCCCACCGCATGACGCTGTTCTGGGGGGCGGTGCAACTGACCCCCGACTCGGGCGCCCCGCTGGGGCTGCAGGTCTTCATCCTGTACAAGTTGCTCACCACGGGCTTCGGCGCCTGGATCATGCTGCTGGTGGGCGTGGTGGTCACCTCGTTCTTCGTGCCGAACATGATCCGCAAGGGAACACTCGAGTTGCTGCTGGTGCGGCCGATCTCCCGGTGGAGGCTGCTGTTTTACAAGTACCTGGGCGGGCTTCTGTTCGCGCTGGTCCTGCTCCTGGCACTGGTGGGCGGGGCGTGGCTGGCGACGGGCCTGCGTGCGGGGCTTTGGTCTCCCACGGTGCTCCTGGCCGTTCCGATCGTGATGCTGTTCTTCGCGCTCTTGTACGCCTGCTCGACGATGGTGGCGGTGATCACCCGGGCGCCGGTTCCGGCCATGCTCGTGACATGCCTGTACTGGGTGGCGCTGTTCATCGTGGGCGTCCTGCACGGGGTGGTGGAAACGAGCCGGGTGGAGGAGTCCGGGGAAAGCCGGCCCAGGGCGGGAGTGAGCCTTTCGGAGCTCAAGTCAAACCGGTCGGGTCCGCAGAGGCGCGCCCCATCCCGCCCGGCTGATCGCAAACCATTGCATGAAAGAACCTTCGGGAAGGTCGTCGAGGCCATCCACGCCGTGTTGCCGCGGGATCGCGACCTCGATAACCTGATGGATCGGCAGTTGGTGCGGGACTTGGCCCTGGCGGGCCCGCTGCGCGATTTCGCGACCCGCTCCATGTCGTCCGCGTCGGTGGGGCTGGGGATCACCTTGGCTCACCTGGGTGGATTCCTGCTCGTGGCATGCCTGATTTTTTCCCGACGCGATCCGTGAGCCCACCATGTCGACGGAACCGGTCTACCAGAAATGCCTCCATCCCGACTGCGGCGCCACGCAGGAGGCCCGGGTGGCCACCTTCACCTGCCCGGCTTGCGGCGGCCTCCTGGATGTGGCCTACGACTGGAGCCGGCTTCCCCCTCCCAGGAGCCTGCGCGAATTCGAGGCCAAGTGGTCCAGGCGCACCGATCCGATCGCCTTCAGCGGCGTCTGGCGATTCCGCGAACTGCTTCCTTTCGCCAGCCCGGAGGAGATCCTCACCATCGGCGAGGGGCAGACCATCCTGCAAAAGGCCGACGGCCTGGCCCAGCGGGTGGGCATGAAGCCCGGCTGCCTGTTCATGCAATACGAGGGGATGAACCCCTCGGGCAGCTTCAAGGACAACGGCATGACCGCGGCGTTCACGCACGCCCGGCAAACCGGCGCACGCCGGGCCGCCTGCGCCAGCACGGGCAACACCAGCGCCTCATTGGCGGTATTCTGCTCGGCCACGGGACTCATGCGCGGCATCGTCTTCATCGGCTCGGGCAAGATCAGCTACGGCAAGCTGGCCCAGGCGCTCGATCACGGCGCCCTCACGATGCAGATCGCCGGCGACTTCGACGACGCCATGGAACGCGTCCAGCAGGTCGCCAGCCGGCTGGGAGTTTACCTCGTCAACAGCATCAACCCGTTCCGCCTCGAGGGGCAGAAGACGGTCATGTACCGGGTGCTCGAGGCGCTTGCCTGGGAACCGCCCGACTGGATCATCGTACCCGGAGGCAACTTGGGCAACTCAAGCGCCTTCGGCAAGGCCTACATGGAACTGCGCGAACTGGGCCTCGTCACCAAGGTGCCCCGCCTCGCGGTCATCAATGCCGGGGGAGCCCGCACCTTTGATGAACTGGTGAACAAGCGGGGCCTCACCTGGAACGGCGGACGCTACAACAAGGGAATCGTTGACGGGTATTATGCCGAACTCGACGCCGCGAAAATGC
>JAGWVO010000417.1 GCA_018970845.1 Planctomycetota bacterium | reverse complement strand
GAAGAAAAGCGTATACAACCAACCCAACAATGGTTTGTCCCAATCATACCGGGTCGTGAACAACTTCTCATGCCATGGCATTGTCTCCGGACAGGGAATCGAGTGGTCGATGCCAATGGCGCGGGTAAGGGGCAGCCAAAAGACCGAAAAGCCATACGCCATGCCGATTGAAAGGTGAATGCACATGGCCGCCGGTGGCACCATCCAGCGGTTGAAACCCGGCCCTGCCACCGTTCTTGACCGATCAAGGAAAGCCGTGAGATTAGATAGCATAATCCGAACTCATCGTCGGCAGGGACCGATGGCAGTTCTGGTGCCAGACGAGTGGGTAATAATGGCGGGAGTGTATAGGAATCGAACCTACTGGGAGCCTTGTTCAAACCCCCCGCTGGTTTTGAAGACCAGGGCCGGCGCCAGCCGTGCAAACACTCCCTTATGGCAAGCCATTCTATCAAATTGACCCGAAAATCCATGATGATTTCATTCGAATTAATTCAAATGCCAACTTGTTTGAAGCCATGTTAAGATGACTCAACATGACTGCACATGATGGAAATCAAGGGATGAATCAATCAGGGCAACCGGGACCCGCTGAACTCTCGGAGTCGAGATATTCAGGCGCCGGAATTTTGTTGGGCTGGAAAAGTCGCGAGTGCTGGGAGGTACTCCTTGCCAAGCGAGGTGAAGAGCCTTTTCTTGGTTATTGGTCGGTTCCTGGAGGCGGTAGGTCTCACTCAGACCCATCCCCCCTGGCCACGGCATTGCGAGAGGCATCCGAGGAACTTTTTCAAGGTCGCGACATCCTCAACCAACTTTCCAAATGGCTTTCCAACGGTTTCCTTCCCGAGACGATGCCAATCCAGCGGCATGCCACCCCTAGGGGAAATCCTTGGAGGACCTATCTGCTGGAACTTTCCGCAAGGCCGCCAGTGGAAGTTTTTGATGTCCTTCGACATGAGGTCGAGCAGGTGGCGTGGTTCCGGGTTTCTTCCCTTCCAGCACTCCTTCACCCTTGCGTGGTTTCATCATTGGAACATTTCAACTTGATCAGTGGGCATCCGGGAAATCCATCCTGACGATCCATTCCCGTCGAATTCCGCCGCGAGGCAACCACACCACACGGATCGGCAATCCCCAATCCGGGTGGAAGTCAGCGACAAGATAGTCGGCCGAAGTCTTCCTCTCCAACAATTCCTCGATCATCTTGAACAGGCCATCCACATCGCGGCGATGCCAGCCAGCCTCGATGAACCGGCCGTTTTCCATCACATCCGTCACGCTTCCCTTTCGGATCCTGGCCAGCGACACCCGCTTTTCCCCCGCCTCCTCGTGCAGTTTGATGTCATAATCAAGGATATGAGATCTGCTCCAAAGATCCTTTGAAGCTTGAAGGTCTTTTTTGGATAGTTGCCTTTGGTTGGCATACACCCAAGGAATCAATGCCGCTGCCATGCCGGCGACTGCCAAGGCAAGGAAATACCAGCGCGCCGGGATTGGATTCAATTCTCCACTTCCCGGTAAACCGTGACCAATTCGCTCACCAGAAGATCGTGATTGTCAGGCGTTTCAAGCATCGGTTCTTGAGGAAAAGGCGCATGCCGTTGCCAGTTCAGGAATTTTCTTGCCAAGCCAGGTCTGTCGCGCCAATGAATTTCCCGGTCATTGGCAGGCCATGGAACTGCTTCGTCCGGCATTCCCGTAAGCCACGCCACCCACAAGCCGGCAGCCACGGCTTGAGCCGACAATTCAATGGTCCGGCGGTCGGGATGAGCCAGGATCAAGCCTTTGAGCCGTCCTGAATCAAAGGCCTCCCCACTTGAGATGGTTGCAATGCCATTATCTGCGCCAACCGATTTGGAAAATCGCCATAGGTTGTTTTTTTCAATCCCTTCGCCAAGCACAAGCCGCATATTGGGTGTGACCTGTCTGGCAATTTCAAACGCCCATACCACTGACTCTCCAAGGCTCGGAGCATATTCCCCACAGTCGAATCCGATCATGTCTCCCATCTCAACATGGGCCGAACCTGCCCTTGGATGGATTGGCCAGGTAAGATTTTCCCCTTTTCCCCAGCCAACATGTCTCACTTTTGGGGAACGCCATCCGCCCCGGGTTTTCCGGTCAATCCCTGCGTCGAAAACAACCGACTTGCACCCACGCATCATGCAAATAGCCGTCCATGCCGAGAATGTGTCAAACGCATGCACAATATCGGGCTGAACCCGCTTCAATTGCCTCCAACAATGCCCGATGCGTTCAGGCAGACTGATGTTCCTTTGAATGATGGGAGCATGAAGGGAAAAACCTTCCAGTCCGAGTTTGGTCGCCAAACGGGGGGCCAATTGCTTGGAAAGCCATTGCTCACGCGGTGGAATCAGCCAAAGAACTTTCTTCATTCTCCCGGATTCCTAGCCAGCCATCGTTCGGCCAGTGCCCTTGGACCTAAACACTCATCTCCAGGTTCAAGGCAGGCAATATGGGGAAGGGTCCTGAATTCTCCAGCCCAATCAAGGCCGTATCCAACGACGAATTGGTCGGGGCATTCAAAGCCGACCCAATCCGGTCGCCAGCCATCGGCTGATTTCCCGGGTTTGCAGAGAAGTGCCGCCGTCGCGATGTCGGCGCAGCCCCTGTCGCGTAACATTGCAGCCAATCCAATCAAGGTTCTTCCCGTTTCACAGATTTCATCAAGCAGAAGAACCGACTTGCCTGCTACCTCGGGTAGCATGGCGGAGTCGATCCTCAATTCGCCCGAATTCATCCCTTTGCCATAACTGCTTGCCTTTATGGTACATACAGAAACGATTCCCGTCATTCGCCTGGATACATCCGCAAGCAGATAGATAGCTCCGTCCATGATCCCGATCAGAACGACAGATTTTTTCTCGAATCGTTGGGATGACCAAACAGCAAGCTGCTCAACAAGGCTGGCAATCTGGCTGGATTCCAAAATAACTCGCATGGAAAATTCCTGACCCACGGACAACCGATTGTGGCGGCGTTCGCCTTGTTCCCGGGTTTGGCTCCAAGGTATAGCAAAACTTTTATTTGACGATCATCCGGCGGAGATTTCGATGGCCATACTCGAGGTTCAGGGGCTCATCAAATACTATGGCAGCCGAAAGGTTGTCGATGGTGTCAGTTTCAAGGTTGACATAGGCGAGGTTGTCGGACTGCTTGGACCGAATGGAGCGGGAAAAACCACAAGTTTCCGCATGACAACTGGCCAGGTGACTCCCAATGGTGGCAAGGTAACCTTCGACGGAAAGGACGTCACCACCTTGCCGA
>JAGWVO010000416.1 GCA_018970845.1 Planctomycetota bacterium | reverse complement strand
ATGAGCAAGGGCCGGGAAGTGGAGTCGTGCTTGCCGATCCCGAAGCCGTTCACCGAATCGTCTTGAACCTGATTGGAAACGCCCTGGACGCGGTGGAGCATGATCAAGGCCGGGTTCGCGTGGTTACGGGAAACACCGCACTGGCGCATCAGGTTGAAATTGATGTGATCGATAACGGCCCCGGTGTTCCCGATGACAAGGTCGAGGAGATCTTCAAACCGTTTGTCAGTTCCAAAGGCAATCGAGGAACAGGTTTGGGACTTCCGGTAAGCCGGAAGCTAGCAAGGGATCACGGTGGTGATATCGCTTTATCTAAAGATCAATCGGGCATGACTGTTTTCAAATTGGTGCTTCCCGTGGCGTCAAACCTATGATGTCGGCCTAAACAAAACATATTTGCCTCATATTTGCGGGGTTGTCATCTTTTTTGATTCAGGCGCCGAAAGACCCTCGCTTGTTCCCAAGCGGCATTTTCAAGTACGATGACCTCATTGCCTCTCCGGCAGGTTTTTCTGGAGAGAATGAGGGATATTTGGGCCCTTGGATCATGACTATTGCCTCCGCCATCAGCGCGGCCAACCTTGGTTTGATTGAGGAAATGCTCGAGCGCTGGAGGAGGAATCCAGCCTCGGTCGATCCTTCATGGAACTTCTTTTTCGACGGATACCTTGCCGGGCTTGAGCGGTCAGGTTCTGGTGATTCGAAAAACGATGGTTCCGACCACCTTGGCATATCTCGATTGATCCGGCGCTATCGTGATTTTGGGCACCTCGCGGCTGACTTGAATCCCTTGGAAGCGCCTCGCCCCGAGGCGCCGATGCTTAGCCACACGGACCTTGGATTTTCCGATTCCGACCTCGACAGGACATTTGATTGCTCCGAATTCTTCGGCATGGGCAGGTCGACACTTCGGGAACTTATTTCCGCCCTTAAGGAGACCTACTGCCGCACCATTGGCGCGGAATACATGCATGTGCAGGACACGGCGGTCCGCCAGTGGCTGGCGCGAAAGATGGAGGCCTCCCGTTCAAGGGCCGACATGCGCCAGGCCGACAGGATTCGAACGCTAGACAGCCTCCTCAACGCTGAGCGATTCGAGAACTTTCTGCAGGTCAAGTTCACGGGACAGAAGCGTTTTTCGCTTGAGGGTGGAGAGGCTCTGATTCCTCTCCTCGACACCATGGCGGAAGTGGCCCCCTCATTGGGTGCCGATGAAATGGTGCTTGGAATGGCCCATCGCGGCAGGCTCAATGTGCTTGTCAATTTCATGGGCAAGCCGTTGGAGGAGGTTTTCGCCGAGTTTGAGGAGAATTATGACATCGAGACCATGAGCGGTGACGGCGATGTCAAATACCACCTCGGCTATTCAAGCGACCGCAAGGCTGCCGACGGAGGTAAATTGCATCTATCCCTCACATCCAACCCCAGCCATCTGGAGGCAGTGAACCCGGTGGTTGAGGGTCGCGTTCGCGCCAAGCAGAAGCGCAAGTCCGATCAGGATCGCAGCAGGGTTGTTCCGCTACTGATCCACGGCGATGCCGCGTTTGCCGGTCAGGGCATCGTCGCCGAGTCTTTGAACCTGTCCAACCTCGAAGGGTACACGACTGGCGGAACGGTTCATGTGGTCATCAACAACCAGATAGGTTTCACGACATCACCGGCCGATGCCCGCAGCACTCATCACTGCACCGATGTTGCCAAGGTCATTCAAGCCCCGATTTTCCATGTGAATGGCGATGATCCGGAAGCCGTTGTGTTCTTGGCCCGGCTAGCCATGGAGTTCCGGCAGCAATTCAAGCGGGATGTGGTGGTGGACATTGTCTGCTACCGAAAGTATGGGCATAACGAGGGTGATGAGCCGGCCTTCACCCAACCGGTGATGTATTCAATCATCAGGTCGCGACCCTCGCCACCCAACCGGTATGCCGACCAACTGGAGGCCTCGGGCCAACTCACCCCCGAACTCAGGTCAACGATGTGCGCCGAGATTGACCGGAAGCTCGAGACGGCGCTGACTCGTGAGCGCGCCGGGGTGGTTCTTTATCGAGGCATGCTCGGCTTTGACGGAACTTGGAAGGGGCTCAGGGCGAATTATTCCCATGCCGCCGTTTCAACGGCCGTTTCCGAGTCGGTTCTCCGCGCCGTGGCCGCCAAACTCGATCTCTTTCCCGAGGGATTCAGCCCGCATCCCAAGGTCAAGGAAATCCTTTCGCGGCGAAACCAGGCCGTGCGCGAATCGCTTCCGCTGGATTGGGGCGCCGCGGAGGCATTGGCCATGGCGACGCTACTCAATGACGGCACCAGCGTGAGGATCACGGGCCAGGATGTGAGGCGCGGGACATTCAGCCATCGGCATGCCGTCATCACCGACACCCGCACCAGCGCGAAGCACAACACGCTGGCATCCACCGCAACCGGATCCGCGACTGTGGAGGTTTTTGACAGCCTTCTCTCGGAGGCCGCCGTTCTGGGTTTCGAGTTCGGATATGCCCTTGACATGCCCGACTGCCTTGTCATCTGGGAAGCCCAATTCGGAGACTTTGCCAACGGTGCCCAATCGATCATCGACCAGTTCATTGCGGCCAGCGAATCCAAATGGCGCCGTGACAGCGGGGTGGTGATGTTCCTGCCCCACGGATACGAGGGCCAGGGACCCGAGCACTCAAGCGCCCGGCTTGAGCGATTCCTCCAAATGTGCGCCGAGGACAACATGCAGGTGGTCAATCCAACCACCCCAGCGCAAATTTTTCACCTGCTGAGAAGGCAGATGAAGCGGAATTTCAGGAAGCCGCTTATTGTCATGTCGCCCAAGAGCCTGTTGAGGCACAAGGCCGCCGTTTCCCAAGTCTCGGAGTTGTCGAACGGGAACTTCCAGGAAATCCTTGACGACAGCACCGCCGACCCCGCCAAGGTGAAAAGGATCGTGCTTTGCTCCGGCAAGCTCTACTACGACCTGCTTGAGGACAGGGACAGGCAGAAGGGCGCCGACGCCGCCTTGATTCGCATTGAACAGCTTTACCCGCTCAACACCGACAAACTCGAAGCGGTGATGAAGCGGTACAAGAAAAGCCAACTCCTCGTGTGGGCCCAGGAGGAATCCCAGAACATGGGCGCCTGGTCGTTCATCGACCCCAGGCTTCGGGCGCTTGGCCTTGAACCCCACTATGTTGGCCGTGATGCGAGCGCCAGCCCGGCGACGGGCTTGAAAAAAATTCATGAAAGGGAGCAGAAGGAATTGGTGGAAAAGGCTCTTCGCGGAGCCGGAACCCATCTGGTGGGCGCCCGGGCGAGGGGATCCCA
>JAGWVO010000415.1 GCA_018970845.1 Planctomycetota bacterium | reverse complement strand
CCGAGCAGAAAAAAGCGGCCGATAAGGACGAGGTGCGTTCAGCCGCGCGGAAGCTGATGCCCTATCCATACATCGGCACCACGCTTTCAGGGAGCCTTTCGATCATCGAGATGCCCGACGAGGCCAAGCTGAAGGAATACACGGCCAGGGTCTACCGCAATTGCCCCTACTCAGACTCCCAGTTGACAACAGCACCCAGCGCGAGGAAAACCGCCATTCCCACAAGGGTCGGCGACAAGTCTCCGATCGAGCACGTCATCTACATCATCAAGGAGAACCGCACCTACGACCAGGTTTTCAGCGACATCGAGCGCGGCAACCGCGATCCTTCCCTGCTGATGTTCGGCCGGAAGATCACGCCCAACCACCACAAGCTGGCCGAGGATTTCGTCCTTCTCGACAACCTGTATTGCAACGGGCAGGTCAGCCGCGACGGACACCCCTGGAGTACCGGCGCCTACCATACCGACTACATCGCGCGCGACTGGCACCTCACCTACTCGCGCCGCAAGGGCGTCGACGACGATGATGAAGGCCACCTCTCGAATCCTCCTTCCGGCCATCTTTGGGACGCCTGCAAGCGCGCCGGCATCAGCTACCGCAGCTATGGCGAATACGGCAAGCGGGTGAGTGAGCCCGACGGCAGTTTCCGCATGGAAGGGCGCGTTCCCGGGCTCGTCGGGCACTTTTCGCCAAAGTTCGGGCTTCTCCCCAAGGGTGCCGGCAAGCGGTCGGTGCGGGACACCGACAAGGTGGCGACCTTCCTCGAGGAGTTCCGCGAGTACGAGAAAAATGGAGGCCTGCCAAGGTTCATCATCATGAGCCTCGGCGAGGACCACACTTCGGGCACCGCGCCGGGCGCCCATACCCCCGAGGCCTGCGTGGCCAGCAACGACCTCGCCCTGGGACGGCTTGTCGAGGCGGTGAGCCAGTCGAAATACTGGCCCAAGACCGCGATCTTCGTGATCGAGGATGACGCCCAGAACGGCCCCGACCATGTCGACGCCCACCGCACCATCGGACTGGTGATTTCCCCCTATGCGAGGCGGAAGCACCTCGACAGCACCCAGTACGCCACGGTGAGCATGATCCGCACCATGGAACTTATCCTCGGCCTGCCGCCGCTCAGCCAGTACGATGCCGCCGCGCGGCCGATGTTCGAGTCTTTCACCGACAAGGCGGACAACACGCCCTATGCCCACCTCCCGGCGGAAATCGACCTGGAGGCCAAGAACAAGGCCACGGCTTATGGCGCCGCCCGTTCCGCCAGAATGGACTTCAGCGAGTACGACCGCATCGATGATTTTGAGTTGAACGAGATCCTTTGGCGGCACATCAAGGGAGCCAACGCCCCTTTGCCCCCGGCTGTTCGCAGGGCCATCGCGTTTCGCTCGCAAGCCGTGAGGTGACCAAATCCAATTTGGGATCCTGAAGGAATCGGCTCACGCGTCTTTCGCGGGGCCGACATTCCGCTCCTTTGATGCCTTCCGCACGATCCTGCCCGATCACATCCCGAACGAGCCAAAGCAACCATCCACCACCTGTTCCCGCCGCTTGCGCCAATCGGTGGTTTTCCTCGGCTCGCGAGCCATGCCCGTTGAGATGCTGGCCGCGCCAAGAATGCCGGCCAAAACCCAGGAACCCGCCACGGGATTGGCATCCACGACGGAAGCGCCGGCCGGGTCATCGGGCAGATGGTCGTCTAACAGGGGCAACCAGAGCTCGGGCTCGATGGCTGGATTCGAGACGGCTTTTGGGTCTGCTGGGGCTTCCGGCGCGGGAGTCGCGTAGCCGGTTGTCATCAATGGAACCAACGATTCATCATCGTGTTCTTGCCCATCATCCCCGGCATCGGCTGTTTCCGGCACGCGATCGACGAACCTCCGCACGGAGGCCGGCAGGACACCGGAAGTTGCCATCACCACCGGCATGTTGGAGTTGTGACTGATCGTTGCCACGACCATGCTCGCGGCTGGCATCTGAGCCATTTCAACTGACATGCGCCCTCCAATGGCGGCTTGGCTGGAAGGCGTTTCAAGGGCGCGGGCCAGCATCGGTTCCGCGAGCGATGTCACGACCGGTTCACGCCCGACAAGGTCAGACCCATCCGCCATGCTTTCCATGCCCGAAAAGGCCACCATGTCGGCCAAGCCGCGAAACATGAAGGTGAAGAATCCACCCAGCATGGAAAAGGCGTCGGAAGAAATGCCCGGGAACTCCGCGATGTCCGACCATTGTCCGGAAAAAAGTGACGCGACCGGATCGGGTTGCAACAAATCCGGCTGAACCCCTTCGATCTCAGTATTGCCATCCAACGCTAATCCTGTTTCGCCATCCAGCCGGAAGGCCGTCAACATGCCGCCGGAAGCAAAGGAGACATGAATCAGCCCCGATTCACCATCGGCCCAACCCCAATAAAAGACCGTCTCAGGGTCGGGAAAAAGAATGGCCTGTCCGTCAAGGTCTTTCAGTGAAATCCCACCGGAGGTTCCCACCATGGTGAAAGCGCGAATTTCATCGTTGGTCTCGACATACAAGGTGGCGGAGTTTCCGCCCGGCGCCACGGCGAGGATGTATTCCGTTTCGTCCCAATAGACACCCAAGGCCGGCTTTTCTCCCGATTGGATTCCTGAAACTCCGGTCAAATCGGAAATCCCGAAATTCACCGGCGGTGGAATGGCGCAACCGGCATCCACACTGAAAGCGGCCAGGCAATCAGGCTGGGTTCCCACAATCATCGGGTCGGAATCAATCGCCAGACCGGTGGCGGCGTCGGCCCGAAAAGCCAGGTTGAATCCCGACCCTGAAACGGAGATCGCCAACTCCCCCGATTCAGCCAACGACATGGCGAAGAAACTATTTCCTGTTTCAGGAAAACTGATCGGCTCCCCCTCGAAATCGCTCAACTCCACTAGGCCAGGCAAGGCGACCGCGTCGCCATCCACCGTGTTGATCGCGTACAGGCGCGCGGAATTTCGAGCCTCCGAGACAAGCAGGTTGGCGTTTCCGCCCAGCGCGGGACCGGCCACGGCCAACGGAATCCCGCCATCCGGCAGACCTGAAATCGCGGTCAGCGACTCCGGGAGTTCGGGCGACTCGGAATCACGGAAGCCCAAAAGAAAGGGGGCGTCGGCCTCAACGGGGGGAATCAGGAATAGGGAAACCGCGGGAAGCGCGCGCGACTCCAACGATTCAAGCAGGAAAGCTTGACGCGGCATGGTCTTCTCCCATGGGAACCGAATCCTCTTTCATGAATCGGTGCATCGGGGAGGGCGACCTTAGCTGGAACTTGAGGAAATCAGCA
>JAGWVO010000414.1 GCA_018970845.1 Planctomycetota bacterium | reverse complement strand
GGACGATTCTTGCGAAGATCGCGAACCACGCCGCTGGCACGGGCCACTGGCCCCGTGGCGGACCTGTTGATGGCCTCTTCCCGGGTGAGCACACCGATTCCCTTGCATCGATCGACGAAGATTCGATTGCGGTTCAGAAGCCGGCAAATATCGGCGTGTGCCGCCTGAAATCCCTTGAGAAACGAGCGAACGCGCCCAATCCAATCATCATCAACATCTCGCTGCAAGCCACCGACGCGTGTGTAACTGGGATGAAACCGCTGCCCGGTGGCCCATTCATTGATGTCATTGATAAGTTCGCGCTGATTGAAGGCGTAAAGAAAAGCCGTGAAAGCCCCGAGATCGAGCGCCGCCGCGCCACATGCCAGGAGATGATCATGGATGCGCATCAATTCCGCGAATATCACACGGATCATTTGGCAACGCGGGGTCAGTTTGATGTCGAGCAGGGTCTCTACCGCATGGTGCCAAGCGATCTCATTGGCGACAGGGGAGACATAATTCATGCGGTCGACGATGGTCACATATTGGTTGAAATCCAGGTGCTCACCGAGCTTTTCAAAACCACTATGAAGGAATCCGATGTCGGGGGTCGCCTTGAGAATTACCTCCCCATCCAGATTCAGGACCAATCGCAAGGTGGTGTGAGTCGCGGGATGCTGTGGCCCGAAGTTGAGGGTCCATTGGCATTCATGGCCGCTTCCGTCAGGGGGCGCGATGGCGTCGGCTAATGTCAGGCCCATGGTAACCCCCGTCAGCTTTCTTCCCGTGACAGCGCATGGAAATTGTGCCGTTCACCATCGCCACGCAAAGGGTAGTCCTTGCGAAGGGGATGGGATGTGAATTCGTCAGGCATCAGGATGCGGCGCAAGTCGGGATGACCTTCAAAGACAATGCCGAAAAGGTCGAATACCTCCCGCTCCATCCAGTCGGCACCACGCCACACATCGAACACACTGTCGATCCGTGGATCGGGGTCGTCCGCCCAGGTCTTCACGACGAGCCGCACTCCGGTCTCGACGGATTCAAGGACATACCAAATGCCATACCGATGAACGGCGTTCGGGTAGTTGAGATAGTCCGCCGCGGACAGGTCAACGAGGAGGTCAAGGCCCGCGTGGGATCGAAGCTTCCGAAGCACTTCGAGTGAAGCTGCCGGCGGAACTTCGAGGCGCACATTGTCGCGAAATCCGGAAACGATTAACGAATCGGATCCGACTAATGTCTTGGCGAGAGCCACGAGAGGGGCGTGGGATTCGGGAGGTGAATAGGATTCTGATGTGCTCACTTGGCTTTGCAACCTCAAGAGCCGGGTCGGCCAGCTACCGTGGGGAGTGACCACGCTCGGGTCGAACTTCGGAAGTTGCCCGGAGCGACAATCTGCCGGGAAGGATCAAGCTCGCCTCGCAACGACCTCGGTCCCTCGGGAGTTTCCCTCCCTTGAAATTCTCGGCCAAGGATCGTTCCCGTTCTTGCGACCTTGTCTTGCAAATCCATCACCGCTTGAAGGAGTTGCTCGGGGCGCGGAGGGCAACCGGGAACATACACATCGACGGGCAGGAACCTGTCAATGCCCTGAACAACTGCATAGGTGTCAAAGACGCCGCCGGACGAGGCGCATGCTCCCATGGAAATGCACCACTTGGGTTCGGGCATTTGAAGCCATATGCGTTGCATCACCGGAAGCATTTTCATGACAACGCGGCCAGCAACGATTAGCAGGTCGCATTGTCGGGGAGAAAAACGAAAGGCCTCGGCTCCAAACCGGGCGATGTCGTGCTTCGATGCACCGGTCGCCATCAACTCGATACCGCAGCAAGCCGTGGCAAATGGCATGGGCCAAAGGCTGTTCTTTCGGCACCAACTCGCAAGCTCATCAAGTTTGGCGACGATGAAACCGTCGCGTGGTTCCCTTTCTATCGCCATCGGAAAACCCCCTTCCGCCATGCCACAATCCACGCCAGCAGCAAAGTTCCAAGAAAGATCATTCCTTCCCAGAACAGAACCGTTTGCATCGATGGTGATACCACAGGGTACTCGCCGAAAGAGGCAACGGCCCAAGGATAAAGAAACAGGAGTTCCACATCGAACACAAGAAAAAGGATGGCTATCAAATAAAACCGCACATCGAATTGCTGGTAGGCGTCGCCGATCGGGTCCATGCCTGATTCATAAGGCATTTGCTTGACGGGGGTTTCCCGCCCCGGGTTGATCAGGTGGGAAAGGAGAAGGCTGACAGTGGCAAATCCACCAACAACAATCATGAAAAGTAGAATTGGAAAATAAGTGGCAAGATTGAAATCAAAAGGTTCCGGAGGCATTCCTGAGCTTCCAATTCATGGGACCGCATTTGGCACACCCAATGACAATATTCTGTCAAAGGGTTCCGGACGGCCAACATGTTCACCACCAACAAACTAGGGAACACCGTCGATAGGTCAAGGCGTCACAAACATCGGTCTTAATCCAATGATGAGGTTGTAAAGGAAGTGGGTTCCAACAGCGATTGAGAAGCCGCGATAACGGGTTAGGAAACAAAGGCAAAGACCTGCGAAAAAGCGGAAACTGAAGAGGAGGGCCGAATACTGTTGGCCTTGGGGCCCCCAATGATGGACCGCTGCGAAAAACCATGACGAAACAACTGCGGCAACCATCCAGCCAGCCAAACCTCCCACACCTATCAGGCTTGCCATGCTGTTTAGAACACCCAAGGCCACCAATCTGAACAAAAACTCTTCGTAAATGCCTGCGCCAATCAGTGGGGTCAATGAGGCGACTTGAGGCGCGGCCCTGTCAAACCATGAAAGCTCAACACCGCTGTTTTTCACTATGCCGGGCCAACCCAAACTCAACCCCCACAAAACCAACGACCATCCCAAGCACTCAGCAACGAGGCCAAAGCAAAGCGTTCCCCACCTGCTGGGAAAATCCCTCCATCGGGGAATAACAAGAATCGCAAGGACCACGACCATAGCCAACGGGGGAAGAAGCGTGGAATATTGGCCCAATTCCGGAAAGAGGTTCCTGATCCAGGCATCGGCTCCGTTTCGAGGTGATGGGTTCCCATCCGCCGAAATCCCTGCCACGGCAGCCTCGTACAAACCCAGTAACGGCGCCACAACCAGCAATGACGACACCGGATGCCGGGTGTCCCGGAAATAATCAACCAATTCGGCAGGCGTCCGACACGGCAGCGCCAACAGTTTGCGCCCGGGCCAGAAAGGCCATATCATGAGAAAATTTTGCCATTGGGGCGAATACCATTCCGCACCCTTTGACGCGAGCGTTGAAAAGGCCAACAGCAAT
>JAGWVO010000413.1 GCA_018970845.1 Planctomycetota bacterium | reverse complement strand
CCGGCAAGGCCAAGAAGAAGGGCGGCATCGGCACCCACGTGACGGCCATGACCAAGCGCCGGTTCTTTCCGAACCTCCAGCGCGTCAAGGTCTTGTTGCCCTCTGGCGAGGTGAAGTACATCCGCGTGGCGGCGTCTGCCATCAAGAAGGGGCTCATCACCAAGGCGCCGCCCCGGACTTGGAAAAAGAAGGCCGCTTAGGCCCAGGGTCGGGGTTTCTCCCGCGACTGCACACAACGGGGCCGCCGTTCCTACCGGCGGCCCCTTGTCATTTTGATCAAGCCCTTTCTTACGGAGCTGGATTCCAGGGAGTTGGCATTCAAGCCAGCAGCTTGTGAACGACCTCGCCGTGGATGTCCGTCAGTCGGTAATCCCGGCCTTGGAAGCGGAACGTGAGCTTCTCATGGTCGAAGCCGAGCAGGTGCATGATCGTGGCGTGCAGGTCGTGCACATGGACGCGGTCCTTGACGACGTTGAACCCGAAGTCGTCCGTTTCCCCGATGCTGAGTCCGGGCCGGATGCCGCCGCCTGCCATCCAGTAGGTGAAGGCCTGCGGGTGATGGTCCCGTCCCAGGGACCGTCCCAGCTCTGCACTGGCCTCGACCTGCGGGGTTCGCCCGAACTCGCCGCCCCAGATCACGAGCGTTGAATCCAAAAGGCCGCGGGCCTTGAGATCCTTGACCAACGCGGCGCAGGCCTTGTCCGTGACGCCCGCCTGTCCCTTCACGCCGCCCTTCACGTCCGAGTGATGGTCCCAGGCCTCGTGGAACAACTGCACGAACCGGACGCCGCGCTCCACGAGGCGGCGGGCGAGGAGGCAGTTGTTGGCGAACGACGCCTTGCCGGGCTCGGCCCCGTACATGTCGAGGACATGCTTGGGCTCGCGCGCGAGGTCCACGAGTTCCGGCGCGCTCATCTGCATGCGATGGGCGAGCTCAAATGCGTTGATGCGGGTGGCGATCTCGGGGTCGCCCATCACGCCCAGCCGGTGCTCGTTCAGCTCCTTGATCGTGTCCAGCGTGCGTCGTTGCGCCGACGTGCTGATGCCTGCCGGGTTGGAAAGGTAAAGCACGGGATCGCGCCCGCTTCGAAACGGCACGCCCTGATAGACCGTGGGCAGGAACCCGGCTCCGTAGTTTCCCACGCCGCCGCTGAGGCCGCCCGCCGAGCTGAGGACGACGAACCCGGGAAGGTCGCGCGACTCGGACCCGAGCCCGTAGGTAACCCAGGAGCCCATGCTGGGCCGCCCGAACTGCTGGGAGCCCGTGTTCATGAAGACCTGGCCCGGGGCGTGGTTGAACGCGTCCGTCGTCATCGACCGAATCACCGCGATGTCATCGGCCACCGTGGCCGTGTGGGGGAGGACCTCCGACATCCACTGCCCGGACTGGCCGTGCCGTGCGAAGGCGAAGTCGGGCGCGTGGATGGCGGAGTCGGGCTTGATGAACGCGTAGGTCTGGCCGCCCAGGACGTCCTTGGGCACCGGCTTGCCATGGTACTTCCTGAGCGAGGGCTTGTGGTCGAACAACTCCAGTTGGCTGGGGGCGCCCGCCATGAAGAGGTAGATGACGGACTTGGCCTTGGGCGCGAAGTGCGGCCGGCGGGGCGCGAGCGGATCCGCTGCCTGGATGGCCGCGCGGGCCTTGTCCTGCATCAACGAGGCCAAGGCGAGGCCGCCGAGGCCCACCGAGCAATCGCGCAGGAACCAGCGGCGGCTCAGGTAACGGGCGCGCTCGCGGGAGAGTTCGTGGAGGAGGTTCATGGGGAAGGGGGGGATGGATTGAGGGCAGCGGGGGGGGCGGCGGGCTTGTGGCTATTCCTTGGTGATCGCCTCGTCGAGGTTGATGACGGCGCGCGCGACGCCTGCCCATGCGGCGACGTCCAGCGCGGAGACGCCCTGGGGCAAGGGAGGCGGGTTTTGCGGGTCGTTGAAGGCAAAGGCCAGGGCCTCCTTGTCGCGTCGGCCAAACTCCTCGCGCAGGTCGGCGGCCAGCCGAACCAGCGCGGCGGTTTCCTTCGGGTCTGGCTTCCGGCCGAGGACCTGCCTGAACAGGAAGGTAGCCCGCGCCTCGGCGCCCGGGCCGCCCTGCTGCAAGGTGCGCCATCCCAGCCAACGGGCCGCGTTGTTCATCGTGGGCTCGTTGAGCGTTACCAGGGCCTGCAACGGCGTGTTCGACCGGTTGCGTCGCACGCAGCTTTGCTCCGCGGCCGGCGCATCGAAGGCCATCATGGCGGGATAGGGAACCGTCCGCTTCCAGAACGTGTACATCGCGCGGCGGTAGCGGTCGTCGCCCGGGCTGACATTCCATCCGATCTGCCCATACGCGAGGCTCATGACGCCGTCGGGCAAGGGCGGGAACACGGGCGGGCCCCCCACCTTGGGGGAGAGCAAGCCCGACGCCTTGAGGACCATGTCCTGGACCATCTCGGCGTCCACGCGCGCGCGAGGGCCGCGGGCGAGAAGGCGGTTTTGGGGATCCTTCTCCGCCAGCGTGGGCGTGATGCGCGAGGCCTGGCGGTACGTGGCCGACGTCACGATGAGCCGGTGCAGCCGCTTGAGCGACCATGGGACGCCCTCGCCTGCGGCGGTGGATCTTCCTGAGCCACGCCCGGCTGCCGCGCCGGGCTGGACCCATTCCCGTGCCAGCCAATCGAGAAGGGCAGGGTGCGACGGCGCATCCGAACGAACCCCGAAGTCCTCGGGCGTCGTGACCAATCCGGAGCCGAAGTAGGCCTGCCAGACGCGGTTGACGATCACGCGCGACGTCAGGGGATGCGCGGGATCCACGAGCCAGCGGGCGAGCCCGAGTCGGTTCGCCGGGGCGTTGGCGGGCAAGCGGGGCAGGATCGCGGGCGTCGCGCCGGCGATTTCCGTCGTGGGCCGGGTCCAATCACCGCGCTTGAAGATGCGGGTCGTGCGCGGGATGGGCCGCGCGCTGAGGGCGAGGGTGCTGTGGTCGGCCCCTGGCCAATCCTTCCATGCCGCGTCCCATTCGCGTGCGGCATCGGCGAACGCGGTGTCGTGAAGGATCATTTCCCGGAACAACTCGCGTTGCGCCGCGTCGCCTCGCTGGTTCTTCGGGAGCTGGGCCAGCGCCCGTTGCCGTGCGCTGAGGGGATCCACCGCCAGCGGCCCGTCCGCCGAAGTCATGGAGACGCGGAAGCGCCCGATGAGGTGGTTGGGACGCCCGGAGCCGTCGGGCTTTTGCCACAGGGAGACCAGCAGGCGGGTGCCGCCCGGGAAGCCCAGCGGCTTGTCGGTCTCGAACACGATGCGGCGCTCCTGGTTGCGGCGGCCCTTGGTGAAGCCGGA
>JAGWVO010000412.1 GCA_018970845.1 Planctomycetota bacterium | reverse complement strand
CCTAGGCGCGCTTGAGCCAATCGCCTGCCTGGCTCCCGCCTTGCCGAGCGCATTCATGAGATTCCTGGCGCCGGGCAACAACTCAACCCCTTTCTCGCGGGCCGCGGCCCGGTACATCAATTCTTTTTCCCCACCCAGCCTGGCCGATTCCGCGTCACTGATTCCCCCGGGAAAAAGGTAATGAAATATCTCGGGGTTGCGCCTGCCGAAGGTCGCCTTGAAATCGGCGCGTGTGAACGGCCTTCCAAGACCAACGCACAAGCGACTCCAAGCGTCGAAATGCAGTTCCGCCGTGTCAACCAGCGTGCCGTCCATGTCCCAAAGAACGGCCCAAGGTGCGGGTGAAATCACGGCCTTCTCCTCGAATGCGACAAATCCCAATCGGGACAATCTAGCAAGCCAAGCCCGCGCGAAGGCGAAAACACCCCGGGATTCATATCCTTACAAGGGTGGAACGCGGAAGGGAGCCGGCATGGCGGTGTGGGACATCAGGCGCCTGCAGGAATTCGCGCAGTCGCTCGACCCGCGAGCCCGGCTTGTTTCACCAGGACACCTCCGGAGGCTCATCAAGGAAAGCCTCGACATGGTGGGACCCGCCCTGTTGGTTCCGCACCGGTTCGGTTGGGTCGTTGAGGCGGGGCGCTACACCTCTTCCGGGTTGGGCTCTCCGCTTCCCGCCGATTGCGGACATGCGTTGGCGATGGCAACGCCTGGTCCGGGAGAATTGGAACGCTGGAGCGAGGAGGATGGCGAGCGCTGGGCGCGTGGCCTGGTCGCCCATCTGTCCGCCGATCAGGCACTTTCGAAGATCGACCTGTCGGAGTTGAGGAAGGCGGTTGGGGAACCAGCGTGGGAGGAGGTCGCCGGAGTCCTGCGGGAGGAGAGGCGCCTGGCACCGCAGGCCACCGACAACGAAACCGCACGCGAATTCCTTTCCGCGTGGAGGGAACTGGAAGCATCAGGCGCGGAACAGGCAACCTCGACCTGGTTTCCGGCCATCCAGGTGGAATCGATCGCCGGCTGGCTGCCTCCGGTGACCGTGAATCCTCCGCCAGTGCTCCCGTTGAGGGGGCCGATTGATGAAGGCGCCGCACCGCTGCCGCCCGGCCTGGTCTGGTTGCTGGATGATACCGATGACCCGGCCACGGCCGGGGCGCTGGCAAGGCTCTCACGGCTGGCCAGGGAACCGGGAAGGGGACATGCCGCCGCCTTGGTTGCCGACCTGGAAGCGGCGTCAGGGGTCGAGGGGGAGGTGTTGGAAAGGGTTGATTTCTTCGCCTGGGTTGTCACGCTTGGGCAGGTGCCGGTGCGCCAGACCATGGCCGAGCGAGGCTACCTTCTGGCCATCCGCGGGTTGAAGCGGTGCATCCGCAACTTGCCGAAGGTTGGCCTCGAGGCCGCCGACTTGAAGGCGCTTGGGAAGTCGCTTCGCCACAGGCTGGAAGCCACCGACGCCAGGCTTTCAGCCACCGTCAGGCCCGCGATCACACGGGCGCTTGAGGAATCCGGCCTCAAGGGAGAGAGTTTCCTCGAAAACATCGCCACTGAAAAGATCGTGGATGAACTCCTGGCCCGCCTTGTCGATCACGGAGCTCTTTCGATGTCCGACCTGCGGGACGCCATCGCGCGTTCGCGGCTCAAGCTCGCAGACCTGTCCGGTCCGCTCGAATTCGCTCGCGGAGACTGCCTGCTGCGCGCCGACCGGGCTCTTTCCTCAGCACTGCCCGGCGGCTACCGTCGGGGTGAGGTGTACAACAGGAACCTCCAACGGTTCAGCTCGCTTTTTTTCGGCACGAACATCGGAAGGATGCTCTTCCTCAACCTCATTCTTCCGTTCGCAATCTGCTTCGTGACTTTCAAGGGATTCCAGGAACTCGCCCACTACGGCCTCCTGGCCACTTTCCAGAAGGATGAGATCCTGGCCGGGCTCAAGGATGGGCTGCCAGACCGTTCACCATGGTGGCTCCCCGTTGAAATCGTGGAATCGGGCCACAACAAGCCGACTTCCATCGATGATGGAGAGGATCACAGTGCCCATCTCGAAATGCTCCTTGGCAACCCTGTGTGCTATGCCGCGGGAACACTTTTCGGGATGGCCCTCATCCGCTTCCAGTCGTTCCGCCAATGCCTGGCCCGTTTCCTTTGGGTGACCGGGGTGCTGCTTCACAGGGTGTTGATCGACCTGCCAGCGGCGATCCTGAGGCTGCTCACCTGGTTCATTCGCCTGCCGGTGGTCCGCCCACTCTTCCAGTTCGCCCTGAGGCCCTCTCTTTTGGCGTGGCTCGGTTTGTTCGCCGCCGTCAGGCTGCAGGCTCACTTCGGCCTCCCCACCGACCGACTCACGCGGCTTGCGATTTTTTCCTTTCTCTTCCTGGTGTTCATCACGCCCGCATGGCGCCGGGCAGAGGAACTTCTCCTCGACGCGCTGGCATGGGCCTGGAACCATCTGGGGTTGGCCCTGTTGCTGGCCATCGTGGACTGGATCCTTGCGGTGTTCCGCCAAGTCACCGATATCGTGAGCCTTTGGCTGGGGTGGATGGAACGCCGCCTGGTTCGCAAGCCTGGCGGCGGTTGGGTGAATCTGGTGGCCTTGTCGATCCTCAGCCTGGTCTTGTCTCCATTGGTCTATCTCTTCAGATTTGGCTTCACCGTGCTGCTCGAACCGCAAGTCAATCCGGTGAAGCATTTCCCAGTGGTATCCGTCGGACACAAGATCATGCTGCTGCTGGTTCCCTCGGTGGCCCAATTTGTCAGTGATCGCACGGGTTGGTCCTTCGACTATTGCATCGTGGTGGTCTTCACGGTGATCGGACTGATTCCCGGATTCCTGGGATTCATGGTTTGGGAGTTGAAGGAGAACTGGAGGCTTTACCGGGCCAACATGCCTGCGAGGCTCGTGCCGGTTTCCTTCGGTTCCCATGGGGAGACGGCGAGGGGAATGTTGGCCCCCGGGTTTCACTCGGGCACGATACCTTCATTGTTCAGGCGGGCGCGACACGGGCGTGCCGGCGCCGATGACTTTCACCACACCACAGCGGCCATCGAGTCGTTCTTGCGAACCGAGTTCATCGCGCCACTTGCCGGCACCCAAGGCTTTCCCCCCGTAAGGCTCGATGATACCCGGCTGACCAAGGCTTCCATAAGCGCGCGGGTTTGGTGCGGAGAAGAGTGCGCAGTCCTCAAGATCCGCTGGCGGATCGAATGGCTGGAAGCGGATTGGGAAGACCGCGCGCTGGTTGAAAGCCTGACAGAACCGCACAAGGCGGCTTGGAACGATGCCAAGGCGGGGCTATGGCAATTGTCGGGGGTCGAGGT
>JAGWVO010000411.1 GCA_018970845.1 Planctomycetota bacterium | reverse complement strand
CTGGCCGGGGCCAGCGGATCGGATGCGGGAAGCATTTGGTTCACTCCCGGGTGAGGAATTCTTCGGAATTGAGCAGGACACGGGCCAGCGAAACGAGGGGGGTGCCCGCGCCCGGCGAGCCTGATGACTCGCTGTTGATCAATTCCAGCATCAGGTTGGTTTCAGCCAACGAAGGGGAGCGACCCAGCGCCATCCGGAAGGCGGCTTCAACGGGAGTTTCGGAGGAGGGCCGGTTGGCGATCTTCACGGCTAGCGCCTTGGCGCAATCAAGCTGGGTTCCGTCATTGAGCAGGGTTAGCGCCTGGAGGGGAGTCGTGGAGCGGTGGCGGCGGGTGCATGTGGCGCCTCCATCCGGTGCGTCAAAGAGGGCCAGGCTCGGGTGCGGGGCGGATCGCCAGGTGAAGGTGTACATTCCGCGGCGATAGCGGTCTCCCCCCGGGCTTGTCTTCCATTGCTTGGGCACCTGGGTGAAGCTGTAAACTCCCGTTGGCTGGCTGGGAAAAACGCTGGGGCCGCCCACCTTGGAGTCGAGCAGGCCGCTGACGGCAAGGGACCTGTCACGCAGGAGTTCCGCCTCGAGCCTGAGCCGTGATTGCCTGGCCAGGAGCCTGTTGCGAGCATCGATGGATGCGAGGTCGGAACGGTGCCTTGAGGATTGCCTGTAAGTCGCGCTGGTGACGATGAGCTTGTGGAAACGCTTGAGGCTGAAGCCTTCCTCCCTGACCCGCAAGGCCAACCAGTCGAGCAACTCGGGATGCGAAGGCGGGGAACCCTGCGTTCCGAAGTCGTTTTCCGTCTCCACGATTCCCGCGCCGAAGTAGACTTGCCAGATCCGGTTGGCAAGGACCCTCCCGGTGAGCGGATTGGCCGTGTCGAAGAGCCACTTGGCCAATCCAACCCTGTCTGGCTTGGCATTGTCGGGAAGTTGGGGAAGGCTGGCCGGAACAGCGGCCGTGACAACGGCACCTTTGCGGGTAAAGTCCCCGCCAAGCATCACGAATGTTTCCCGTGGCGACTTCCTTTCCTCAAGCACCAGGGCCGTCACGGGTTCAACGATGGACGCGCGGGTCGCCGACACCGAATCGCCGAGCGCGAGCCGGTCTGTCGCGACCTTCACTCGCCCGATCGTGGCCAACGGACTGCCCGAAACCAGTGCCGAAGCAACCTGCGCGCTCAATTGGCCCCTTCTCAGCGCGACCACGAGGGCCTCATGCTGGGCCGGAGTCCGCCCATTAATGGCTATTTGCAGTATCTTTTGAATGTTTTCAGGCAGCTTCCTGCGGGCGTCGGGCGACAACATTCCCTCGAGGGCCTCGATGGCCGTCCCGCCCAAGTTTTCGAATCTGGACAGTTTTTTCTCCATTTCGGCCAGTTTTTTCTTCTCGGCCGCCCCTTGCTTGCGTGCCTCGGGGGGACTCATGTCAAGAACGGGTTCGTCGCAATTGTTGAAAAAGGCGAATAGCCGGTAATAGTCCTTCTGCGATATCGGGTCGAACTTGTGGTCGTGGCACTGGGCGCAACCCACGGAAAGGCCGAGGAACACCGTTCCCGTGGTGTTGACCCGATCGACGACGGCCTCGACACGAAACTGTTCCAGGTCGATACCGCCTTCCTGGTTGATCATGGTATTGCGATGGAATCCCGTGGCGACCTTTTGCTCGACGGTGGCTCCAGGCAGCATGTCGCCGGCGAGTTGTTCCATGGCGAACCGGTCGTAGGGCATGTCGGAATTGAGGGCATTGATAACCCAATCTCGGTATTTCCACATTACCCGCGCCGCATCAATGCTGTAGCCGTTGCTGTCGGCGTATCGAGCCTGATCGAGCCACCATCGGCCCCATCGTTCGCCGTAATGGGGAGAGGCAAGAAGCCGATCTACCTGCCGTACATAAGCGCCGGGGGATGTGTCGGAAATGAACGCGGACAGTTCTTGTTCGGTGGGTGGCAAACCCGTCAGGTCGAGGGAGAGTCGGAAGAGCAGGGTGCGCCTGTCGGCTTCGGGCGAAGGGTTCAGGCGTTCCTTGCGCAGTCGGGCGAGCACGAAACGGTCGATGGGATGTTCTTCCGGTCCTTCCGGAATCGCGATAGGCCGGGGAGGTGTCAGCGACCAGAGCGACGGCCTTGAGGATGCCGTGGCTTGATCGTCCTTGCCAGGTTTTGCGCCAGCGTCAATCCAGGCGATGATCGACTTGAGGCCTTCATCGGATACCCTGTCACCCTTGGGCGGCATTCTTTCAACGCCATCCTGTCCCCGGATGGCTTTCACAATAAGGCTTTCGGCGGATTTGCCCGGAACAATGGCCGGGCCTGATGCGCCGCCTTCGAGAAGGGCCTTGGCTGAATCGACACGAAGGCCGCCACGCTTGGCCTGTGTCCCATGGCATTGGACGCAATGCCGCACCAGAATGGGCTTGATTGAACCGTCGAAATCAGGGGGCGCGGCCAAGGCAAGCCATGTCATTAGCCCGAGCATTGTTCACTCCAGGCAAGCAATATTCTCATCATTAAAATATTCTAGCCGATCGTCTCCGGTCCAGCTTGCCTTATCTAATTGCGTCGGGCCAGCCACGACAGCAGCAATCTCAGGGAAGGCGCCTGCCCCTGATGCAGATACCCGTTTTGGAAGATCCGAGCCGCTACCCAAAGGGTTCCGAGGGTGGTTATCAGGACCAGCAGTGCGCCAAGCACCGGTTCCCACCAAGCCAGTTGGGCGCCAGCGGCGATTCGGGCCAACATGAGCATGGGAGTGGCGGGTGGAAACAGAGAAACCGCCCTGGCGAGATTTCCATTTGGATCCTCGATCACCGGCAGCATGAGCAGCATGGGCAAGCTGGCCGTTAGTGTGACTGGGGTGAGCATGGTTTGCGCCTGCTTGAGGTCCGAGCAGGCGCTACCAACAGCGATGAACAACGAACCGAACATCAGCAAGGCCAGCACTTGAAAAAGCAGGAACCACAAGGGAATCTCAGGCCTGATTTCCGGAAGGAACCCCTGGTTGCGACCGACCAGCAGACCTCCCCCGAGGTAAATCGACGAAAGGACCAGACCGGTCAGCGACATTCCGACAAGCTTGCCGCACAGGATTTCCATCGGCATCGCCGAGCCAAGCAGAACTTCCCCGATCCGGTTCATTTTTTCCTCAAGCACTCCGTTCAGTTGCGGCGATCCGCCGACCATGACGGCCATGAACATCAGGATCACGGCGAATACGGGAACCAAGGCCCGAAACACCGATTCAACGGCCTTGCCTTCGACCACTTGGCCTGAGCTGTCCCTCGTGGGGAGTTCCCTCTGCACGAGCAGGTTGTCCTGGGCCTTGGATCCGG
>JAGWVO010000410.1 GCA_018970845.1 Planctomycetota bacterium | reverse complement strand
TCGTGCCGGGAGCCAACCTCGGTGGCGTGCTCAGCCTGGTCACTGCCAATCCGTCCTTCAGGCCTCAAGTCGGCACCCGGTTCACCATCATCGACAACACGGGCCCGAACCGAATCTCCGGCACCTTCGCCGGCCTGGCCGAAGGCGGGGTCATCACCCTGGGATCTCAAAGCTACTCCATCACCTACAAGGGCGGCACCGGCAACAACGATGTCCAGCTCATCGCAATCAACACCATCCCCACTCCCACCGGCCCGGTGATCACGGCGCCGTTCAGCCTCGATCCCGGCACGATCGTCTCTTCCTCGGCCGGCATCATCCAGTTCACCACCTCCCGAGGCATCTTCCGCCAGTTCCAGCCGTTCCGCGGCTACACAGGGCTGATCTCGGTGAACGCGGTCGACCGCACGGGTGACGGCGTTTCTGATGCACTGGTGGTTTCCAAGGCGGCGATCGGCAACCTCTCCACCGTCATGGTGATCGACGCCGCCACCGGGCGGCAGGCGATGCTGTTCAACGCCTTCGGCAACAGGTTCCTGGGCGGCGCCCGCGTCTCCGCCGGATTCGCCAACATCGGCATCAACCGCACCGTGATCGTCGTGGGCGCCGGCCCGGGCACAACGCCGACCGTGAATGTCTACGATGCCGCCACGGGCGCCCTCGTGAGGCAGTTCAACGCCTTCGCCACCACCTACCGCGGAGGCATCGACCTGGCCATGTCCGGACAGGACAAATTCGGCCAAAGCGTCCTCGCCGTGGCGGCCCTGACAACCTCCCAGGTGAGGGTGTTCGACCTCAACAACACCGCCAACCCCATCTCCACCTTCCGGGCCTTCACACAGCCAATGAGCTCGATGAGCATCCGCGTCGGCGATGTCAACGGGGACGGCCTCAACGACATCATCACCGGGGTGGGAGCCAATGTCGCGCCCATCGTGCGGATCTTCAGCACCAGCGGCCAACGCCAGGCCCAGTTCTCCCCGTTCCAACTCCCCTACCAGGGCGGGGTCAATGTGGGCCTCACCGATTACGACAAGGATGGCGTGCTCGACATCGTGGCCGGGGCGGCCAACGACAGCAACGCGCGCATCCGCATCTTCAGGGCCCTCGGAACGCCCATGGCCACACGCGCCCTCTCGCCGTTCGTCACCATCCTCACGATCGGCACCAACCTCGCGACGCAGGTCCAGCAACCCGCCTGACGCCGGGCGCCCAAGTTCGGCTTCACCACTCGGGGCCGGGAGGAGACTCCCGGCCCCGCGCCGTCAATCGACGCGAACGCCGCCGCCGGCGCGGATCGGGATCCATCTGAAAAAATCAGCGCCTTTGAGAAAGGCTTTCCACCGCGTTTTTGGCGATGATGATCTTGCCGGCCGCGTAGTTGACGACCCCGAGTTCACCCTTGGGCCCAAAGGCCAACCCTTGGGGATAAAATGAAAGCCTCTTTCCAAGGTCCCCAAGGTTCTTTTCAAGCTTGTCGCGGCCGAACACGACGATCCGCTTGGAGGCATCACCCACCCAAATGTTTTCGTCCGAATCCATGGCCAGCCAGAGCGGCTGGAATGAAGGCCCCGCCGAAAGCACACCCTCAAGGCGCCCACGATCGTTGACGATCCATCCCTTGCCTGAAACACGATCTGAAATTACCAAGCTTCCATCCGGACGAACAAGAATTCCCACGATGCTGCTGACGCCGATTTCCGAAAGGTCGATTGTTTCCAGCCATTTCAGTTCCTGGTCGAAAACCTGGATTCGCTTGTTGCCATTGTCTCCCACATAAACCTTGCCGTTTTTCCCGACGGCAATGCCGTGCGGTTCGATGAACCGCCCGTCGGATTTTCCATATCCTCCGACGAACGCCACAAGGTTGCCATCCGGAGCGTAAGCATGAACGACATGGTTTCCATGGTCGGTGACAAACACCGTGCCGTCAGGCGCGACCGCAACCCCGTGCGGATAAAACAGGAAACGCACGCCGGATCCTCGGCGCCCAAGGACTTGAACGAGTCCTCCATCCCACCGAAACCGGCAAACCTGCCCGCGGGCCGTGTTGGCAGCCAAAATCGTTCCGTCAGGGGCGAAAGCCAGTCCCACAGGCAACTTCAGGATTCCTCCCCCGATCGTTCCATCCGGCGAGGGCCCATGCTCGATTTCAAACGCGGCCTCGGGCGGAATCGCCGGAGCGGCCGGCATGCGCCACCACCAAACGCCAAGGACAATGGCCGCCAAAGCGCCGAACGCGGAAAATGCCAAGGTTTTTCTGGATGGTTTCAAAGCTTTGGAAATCCGGTTCAAGATGGCTTCCGGATCGGACAAACGGGCGGCGGAACTTTTCAGGATCATTTTCCGGCAAAGGTCCGTGACTCGCCGGGGAACGGGTCCTGAATGCGAAAGTTCCCATTCCCGTGGGGAAAGAACCAGGTCGCGAAGCGCTGGTCCGGTCAAATCGGCACCCGGAAGCCGGCCGTGAAGCATCGAATGGAACACCATGCCGATCGCATAAAAATCCGAGCCGCGCGACGCGTCATCCCCCCGCAGGACCTCGGGCGCGGTGAATGCCACCGATCCGGCGCCCAACGAATCGGAAAACGGCAATTGGCCGATGGCCACCGCGCTTCCAAAATCCGCCAGCAAGGCGTTGCCGGCGGCATCCAGCAAAATATTCGCGGGCTTGATGTCCCGATGGAGAACGCCGGCGGCATGGGCATGGGCTGTGGCTTCAATCAACTGCCTGAGGATCACGAGGGCTTCCCTCCATGGCAAAGGCCCCTTCGCGATCCTCTGGGACAAGTCCATGCCCCTGATAAACTCATACACCAGGAACACGGAATCATGGTCCCGTACGGCGTCAAACACGGGGACGATGGATTGATGCCTCAACCGCGACGCGTACCTCGCCTCCCGAAGAAGGCTGTCGGCCGACGAGGCGTCGCGCGTGCGCGGCACCTTGATGGCGACATCTCGCCCCAGTTCAAGGTCGGTCGCGTGGTAAAGGCTTCCGAACCAACCCCGGGACAATGGTTTCAACAGGCGATAACGGCCATGCAGTATGTCCTTTTGGGACACCGGGTCCTGATCTCCGGCGGATTCGGCCCTTGGCGCCGGATCATCCAGCCAAGCCATCTGGCATAGCAGGATGATTCTCCGCTCGAGTTCCTTGGCCAATTGGGGATGCCGGGCCGACAAGCGCTCGGCGGCATGACTCGCCGGCTCCGGCCTGCCAGACTCCTCCCATGCCAGCAGAAGCTCGGCAAGGATATCGTCATCGGTGGCGCTAGGTGGCATCCGGATGCTCCATCATTTTCCGGAGAAGCATTTTCGCCGAATGC